>JAUTCQ010000025.1 GCA_030673845.1 Verrucomicrobiota bacterium JB022 | reverse complement strand
CGTTGCGGTCGACACGATGTGCTCGTCGTCCTTGAGCGCGATCCATCTGGCCTGCGAGAGCTTGCGGCGCGGCGAAAGCGAGCTGGCTTTGGCGGGCGGGGTCAACCTGATCGTGCACCCGCAGAAGTACGCGCTGCTCAGTCAAGGACGGTTTGCCTCGACCGATGGGCGCTGCCGGGCTTTTGGCGAAGGTGGCGATGGCTACGTACCGGGCGAAGGCGTGGGCGCGGTGCTGCTCAAGCCGCTGGAGCGCGCGCTGGCCGATGGCGATGCCATCCATGCGGTGATTCGGGGCAGCGCCCTGAACCACGGCGGTCGCTTGGCGGGCAGCGGCTACACCGTGCCGAGCCCGTTGGCGCAAGCCGATGTGATCCGCCAGGCGCTGGAAGATGCGGGCGTGCCGCCGGAGTCGATCAGCTACATCGAGGCCCACGGCACCGGCACCGCCTTGGGCGATCCGGTCGAAATCTCGGGCTTGTCGAAAATCTTCGGGCAAGCCGGTCACGCGATTGCGGTCGGCTCGGTGAAGTCCAACATCGGGCACCTGGAGTCGGCGGCGGGCATTGCCGGGTTGACCAAGGTGCTCCTGCAGCTCAAGCACCGGCGGATCGCGCCGAGCCTGTTGCACCATCCGGAGGGTCAGCTCAACGCCAAGATCGACTTTGCCTCGACGCCTTTTGTCGTGCCGACCGCCGGCCGCGAATGGACCTCTACGACGGGGCCACGCCGCGCTGCGTTGAGCGCCTTTGGCGCCGGCGGCAGCAACGCCCACCTGATCCTTGAAGAAGCCCCGGAGGCCGCTCCTGCAAGCGAACATCCAGGCCCGCAGCTCATCGTGCTGTCCGCTCAAAACAAATCCCGCCTACAAGCCGTAGCACGGCAACTGGCGGACACCATCGAAACGGACCGCCCTGCGTTGCCCGCCATCGTGCGAACCCTCCAGCGAGGTCGCGAAGCACAGGAAGAGCGCCTTGCGTTTGTGGCGGAGTCTACGGACCAGGTTGTGGAGCAACTGCGTGCTTTCGCGGATGAAAACAGCCTGCGAGGTCTTCAGGGCCGCCATGAGGCTGCGCCCAAACGCACGTTTGCCGATGCCGAAGGCGTGGCTTTCCTTCGCAGTCTTGCCGATCGGGGCGCCTGGCAAAAGCTGGGTGAATTGTGGGTAAGCGGCGAAGAAATTGCCTGGGATGCTTTGACATCTCTGCACGTGCCGCCGCTGCGCCTGCCCGCCGCCCCCCTCGGGGGCGACCGTTATTGGCTGGAGACTCCAGCAACGGCAGCGAGTGCCCCTGCGCTGCATCCGCTGCTCGACGCCAACGCGTCTACTTTTGCGGGCCTGGCCTTTACCAAGCGCTTCAGCTCTGCCGATTGGGTGGTGCGCGAACACACCTTCCGCGGAGCGATGTTGCTGCCCGGCGTGGCCAGCCTGGAAATGGCGCGGGCGGCAGCGGCCTTGTCGGCACCGGATCGGGCGGTGGCCTCGCTGCAGGATGTGCAATGGCTGCGCCCGTTGTCCGTTGGCAAAACCGGAGCGACGATCGCCACGATCAAGCTGACAGCAGAGGAAGATCGCGTGCATTTCGAAATCGCATCAGGGGGCGAAGGTGAAGCCGCCCGTCCCAACGCAAAAGGAGCCGTCCTCTTCGCACCCGCAGCCACGCCAGCCCCAATCGCGTTGCCGGATTTCGCAACCTTGGAGGTGCCGACAGCCGGGGAAGCTGCCTACGCGGCGCTCTCGACCCAAGGCCTCGACTATGGGCCACGCTTCCAGCTCATCCAGGAACGCTACGATGGAGAGACGGAGTCGTGGTCGATTCTCAAGCCGACCGAAGCTGGAAACATGACTTTGCTGCCTGCGGTGCTCGATGCGGGCCTCCAAACCTTGGCTGGCATCCATGCGCTCAATCGCAGCGGCAAACCCGCGCTACCCTTCGGAGTGCGCGAAGTGCGCTGGCACGGCGATCTGTCGACCGCCCGCTATGCCTGGGCTCGCCAGTCTCGCAAAGGCTATACGGTGTTGCTGCTCGACTCAGCTGGAAGCGTGCTCGCGGAGTTGATCGACGTCACCGTGCGTGAGGTTTCCGGGGGAAGTGCGGCCCGTGTACAGCCGGTTGCGCAGCCGTCAGAGCGGGTTGACCGACTCAACCTTTCCGAGCGTTTGCGAGGCGTCGTCGCCGGGACGCTTAAGCTGCCGCCCGCGCGGCTTGGGCTGGACGACGATTTCGAAAAATTCGGGCTCCAGTCGACTCAGGTCATGGACATGACTTACGAGCTGGAGAAAAACTTCGGTATGCTGCCCAAAACACTCTTTTTTGAATACCGCACGCTGCGGGAGCTGGGGGCATACTTCGCGCAGCACCACCCGGCAAAGGTGGCACAATGGGGCACACCGACTCCACCTGTGACGATCGCGTTGGCCACCGCCAAACCAGTGGTCGTGAGCAAAGCCCGTCTCGTGACTCCCCGCGATTTGAGGGACGAGCCGATCGCCATTATAGGCCTTGCCGGGCGCTTCCCGCAGGCTCGCACGCTCGATGAACTGGCGGCGAATCTGCGTGCGGGTCGCGACTGTATCGAGCGCATCCCGCCCGGTCGCTGGGATACTCAACGCTGGTCGACAACCGCCGACGGCAAGCCCCTGAGCGGGTGGGGCGGCTTCCTGGAATCATTCGACCGCTTCGACGCACGCTTTTTCCGCATGGCGCCGCGCGAGGCCGAGCTGATCGACCCTCAGGAGCGCCTCTTTCTCGAAACGGCATGGGAAGCCCTCGAAGATGCCGCCCTCACGCGCGAGAGCTTGAGCGGCGAGCAGGTCGGTGTCTACGCAGGGGTGATGCACGGGCTCTACCAGTTGCATGGCCTGCCGACCCAGCCGGGTGAAGCGTCGCTGCCTCTCGGCTCGGCCTATTGGAGCATCGCCAACCGCGTCTCCGCATTCTTCAATTTCAACGGGCCGAGCCTTGCGGTCGATACGGCTTGCTCATCGTCGCTGGCCGCTATCCATCTCGCGTGTCAGTCGCTGCGCAGTGGCGAGAGCACGGTCGCCATTGCGGGGGGCGTCAATATCTCGTCGCACCCGCAGAAATACCTGCAGCTGGCGCAGATGCACTTCAGCTCGACCGATGGGCGCTGCCGCAGTTTTGGACGCGGAGGCGACGGCTACGTTCCGGCCGAAGGCGTGGGCGTGATTGTGCTCAAGCCCTTGTCGCGGGCCCAAGCCGACGGAGACCCTATCTGGGGCGTGATCCGGGGCAGCGCGATCAACCACGGCGGCACCAGTAACGGATACACCGTGCCCAGCCCCGTCGCGCAAGGCAACGTCATCGCCGACGCACTCCAACGGGCTGGAGTCGAATCGAAGGAGATTAGCTACATCGAAGCCCACGGCACCGGCACCGCCTTGGGCGACCCGATAGAACTGGCGGGCCTGAACCGCGCTTTTGGGGCTCGTGCAGGCAAGTGCGCGCTCGGCTCGGTCAAGTCAAACATCGGCCACCTCGAATCGGCGGCTGGCATCGCGGCGCTGGCCAAGGTGCTGCTGCAGATGCGCGAGCGCATGCTCTACCCTTCGATCCACGCCGATGAGATCAACCCTGCCCTCGATTTCGAGCACACACCCTTTGCCCTGCAACGCACGCTCGCGCCCTGGAGTGAAGAGCGCCTGTTGGCCGGGATCAGCTCGTTTGGAGCAGGTGGTGCCAATGCGCATCTCGTGGTCGAAGAGGCCCCGAAGACGGCCGATGGGCCTACCCACCGCGAGCCTCAGTTGGTGGTGCTTTCTGCGCGGGACGAGGCCGCCTTGCAACGGCGTGTCTCAGACTTGGCGGCATTTCTGGACCGCGAAGATCCTTCGCTCGACGCCATTGCCACAACGCTCCAGTTCGGTCGCGAAGCCTTGCCGGAGCGGCTGGCCCTGGTCGCCGCCGACACCCCTGATTTGCGGGAACAGCTGAAGCGCCTGCTCGCCGGTCGACCGGCACTCGCCCGGGCACGCACCGAAGAGCGTGACGACAGGGATGTGACCGACCTGGTGCAGCACCGCGATCTCGCCACCTTGGCCACGGCCTGGGTGGAGGGAGCGTCTATACCCTGGGCCGCCTTGCACAAGGCCCTGCCGCGCCGTCTTCACCTGCCGGTCTACCGCTTTGAGGGGCCACGCTACTGGGTTCCCGAACGGCCTGCAATGGCCGAGCCTGTGCACCCCATCGTGGAGAAGGCACCTGCCGCGCCTTTGCACTACCTTGTGCCTCAGTGGCAGATACAGGAGGTCGCCACCCGCGAGGTCAGCGGGCGAACCTTGCTGATCGGCTTGCCCCAGCCCCTGGCCGAGCGGATCGAGCATTCAAATCAGAACACGGTCGCAGCTCCCCATGTTCCCCTGTCTGAAGCGGATTGGAAGAGCGTCTTGCAAGAGGCCGCGCGCGAGGGGCAGCCCATCAGCCGCATTGTGATTCAGGCCCCCGCCGAGCATGCTTTTACCATGCTGGTCGGGTGTGGCCGTGCGCTTGTGCGCTGGCGCGATCTGGCGAGCGTTCACCTGATTTGCCTCTCGCGCGGAGCAGCCGAAACCACGGCTTTGGCGGGCTTCCTCCGCAGCCTGCAGCTCGAAGATGCCCGCATCCGGGGGACCGTATTGACGCTGCCCACCGAGGCCGACCTTTCCCGCGATGCGACGGCTATCGCTGCCGAATTGGCAATCGACCCGACAAAGGTCGAAGTGCGCCGCACAGGCGAGCAACGGGAGGTGCGTGGCTGGCAACCGCTGGCCGAGCAGACAAGCGCCTTCAATCTCTTGCGCCGACAAGGCACCTATGTCCTGACCGGGGGGGCGGGTGGAGTCGGGGCTTTGTTGGCCCGCCACCTGGCCGAGCAGTTTTCCGCGCGTCTGATCCTGCTGGGCCGCCGCTCCGCCGATCCTGCGGTCGAAACGCTGTTGGCAGACCTCGCATCGGCCGGCGGCGAAGCGCGCTACTGGGCCGTGGATGTGGGCGACGAAGGGGCTCTTGCCACCGCCTTGGTCGAGGCGCGTGAAGCGTTTGGGCCGATCTATGGAGTCGTGCACAGCGCGGGCGTGATCCGGGATGCCTTGCTGCGGAGCAAGCAAGACGTCGACCTCGCTGCCGTGCTCGCCCCCAAGCTTGATGGCACGCGCCGCCTCGACCGCTGCACGCAGGGCGATCCGCTCGATTTTTTTGCCTTGTTTTCTTCGCTGGCAGCCTGCACCGGCAACCCCGGCCAGTGCGATTACGCTTACGCCAACCGCTTCATGGAAGCCTACGCGCAGGAGCGCGAGGCGCGTCGCCAAAAGGGACGCTGTTCGGGCGCTTCCGTCGCGATCCATTGGCCTTATTGGCAGGAAGGCGGCATGCGCTTGGGCGAGGTGGCGTTGGCCAAGATGCGTGCACTGGGGCTGGAGCCGCTGAATGCAACCGAAGGCCTGACTGCTTTTGCCCGCGCGGTATCCTGCGGCCAAACCTCCGTAGCGGTCATACCCGGCCGCCGCGACGCCGTTTACAACCTCCTCGGAGTCCATGAACCGGCAAAAGCGTCTACACCGTCAGTTTCGCCTTCGCCCGTCCCGGCACCAGCCATGGATTTGGTTGCGCAGATTAAAGCCGCCGCCGGGGCGGTGATCAAGGTTGCGCCTGAAGACCTGGACGAGGACGAATCGTTCCTCGAATACGGGTTCGATTCCGTCAGTCTGGCCGAACTCGCCGCCGCTTTGACGGAGACTTTGGGGGTAGAAATCGACGCCGCGCTTTTCTTCGAGACGCCTACGGTTTCACGCCTGGCCGAACGTTTGCGCGAGCTGGGGCTGGAGGGAGAGCCTGTACAGAGGCCGGCTATTGCGGTGGTCTCCCAGGAGGCGCCTGCAGATCGGACCTCAGACCCTGACGAGGCGATTGCCATCGTCGGCATGAGCGGCATTTTCCCCGGATCGCCTGACCTCGACACCTTTTGGGCCAACCTCATGGCAGGGCGCGACCTGATTGGCGAAGCCCCGGCGGAACGCTGGGACTGGCAGGCCTTTACCAGTGAAAAGGGCGGGGCACGTTGGGGCGGTTTCATTGACGACATTGAGACTTTCGACCCGCGCTTCTTCGGCCTTTCTGCTTATGAGGCCGAGCGCATGGACCCGCAGCAGCGCCTCTTTCTCCGCCTGGCCTGGCATGCGCTGGAAGACGCCACGCTGGCCCCGCAGCAGCTACGTGGGGCCAATGGCGCCATCATTTTCGGTGCGGCGGGGACCGATTACAACGAGCTGTTTTGCCGCCAAGGCCTGGAATCCTCGGCCCTCACCGCCACCGGCATGGCGCACTCGATTCTCGCCAATCGTCTTTCGCATTGGCTCGACTGGCGCGGCAGCAGCGAACCGGTCGATACCGCGTGCTCCAGCTCACTGGTGGCGCTCCATCGGGCGTGTGAACAGCTGCGTGGGGGCGAGTGTGATCTCGCGTTGACGGGGGGCGTCAATCTCCTGATCAGCCCCAGCCTGTTTGTCTCCTTTACCCAGGCCGGGATGTTGAGCCCGCGAGGCCGTTGCCGTACCTTCGACGCTGCGGCCGACGGCTATGTGCGCGGCGAAGGTGCTGGTGTTCTTGTGCTCAAGCGCTTGGCCGATGCGCGGCGCGAAGGTCTGCCGGTGCACGCGGTGATCCGCGGAAGCGCGGTTGGGCACGGTGGTCGCTCGGCCTCGCTCACTGCGCCGAGTCCGGAAGGTCAGGCCGAGGTCATCGCCCGTGCCTGGCAACGGGCCGGGATCGACTTCGCCAACCTGGGCATGATCGAGGCCCACGGGACCGGTACTCCGCTGGGCGATCCGGTGGAAATTGCGGGGCTGAAGCTAGCCTTTAAACGCTGCGGGGCAGATCTGCAGGAGGGTGCTTGCGCACTGGGCTCGGTCAAAACCAACATCGGGCACCTGGAGACCGCCGCAGGCATTGCTGGCGTGATCAAGACCGTCCTCGCGCTGCGCCATCGCCAGCTGCCGGGCAACCCGCATCTGCAGACGCCCAACCCGCAACTGAAGCTGGCAGGCTCGCCCCTGCGCCTGCTAGGCACGCGCTCCGAGCCTTGGGCCGCTCCACAGAATCGAGGTCGGCGCTGTGCGGGCGTCAGTTCCTTTGGCTTTGGCGGGGTCAACGCCCACGTCGTGCTGGAAGAGGCGCCTGCTTATCTCGAACGCGAGCGCCCTCGCACCGAAGGCCCGCAACTCGCGGTGCTGAGCGCCAAGCAGGACGAGCGCCTGCGCGAATCTGCTGGAGCCCTGGCCGAGTGGCTTGCACACCACCCGGATGCTGCCCTGGCCGATGTCTGCCATACGCTGCAAGTAGGGCGCGATGCCCACCGCGAACGGTTGGCTCTCGTCGTGCATTCAGTCGAAGAACTACAGGCCCGACTGGTGGCCTTTACGCAAGGCAAGACAGCGTCGGGCATCTACCGCGGGCAGGCCCGCAAGGGTGCGACTCATGCCGTCGATCCAACACTGGACGCGATCGCACAGGCCTGGGTGCACGGGGCCGAAGTCGACTGGCTGGCACGGCCCGAAACCGTCGGAGCCCGCCGCCTGCATCTGCCCGGTTATGCTTTCGCTATGGAACGCTATTGGCTGCCGCAGCCGGTCGGTGACGCTGACGTTTTGCCGACCGCCCTCGCCGAGCCCACACCGCGAACATCATCGAATCTGCAAGCACGCCTGCGCGCGATCCTGGCGGAAGTCAGCGGTTTTGACCCCGCCCAGATCGAGCCCACGACCGAATTCGACGAACTGGGCTTCGACTCATTGATGGTCAAGCGCTTCAACGACGAGATGGAAACGCTCGTCCCCGGGCTGCCGCAGTCGATCCTCTTCGAGCACCGTAACCTGCAGGCACTTGCCGCCTATTTCTCAGCCGAGCACCCGACTGCCTTTGCTGAAGAGCCTCCGCTGGTGGCAAAGCAGCCCACCGCACCGGCCATCGTCAAGCATACCCTCGCGCCGCCAGCAGATGAACCCATTGCGATCATCGGCATAGCGGGGCGTTACCCTCAAGCTGCCGATCTGCAGGCGTTTTGGCGCAACCTCGTTTCTGGTCGCGACTGCATCACCGAGTTTACGGGCGAACGGGCGAGCTGGACCCAACTTTTCGACCCAGACCCCGAGCGGGCAAACGCCGGACGCCTCTACTCGAAGTGGGGCGGCTTCCTCGACGAACTGGACACCTTCGACCCGCTATTTTTCAAGATTACGCCTGCTGAGGCCGAGCTGATGGACCCGCAGGAGCGCCTGTTTCTGCAAACGGTCTGGCATGCCTTTGAAGACGCGGGCCACACGCCTGAAACGCTGGGCCGCAGTGTCGGCGTTTTTGCGGGCATTACCAATCTCTGCTATGCCCTGCACGGCGCGGCGCAATGGCAGCGAGGGACGGCCGTCTTCCCCTCCGCCAGCCCTTGGTCGATCACCAACCGCGTCTCTTACCTGCTTGATTTGCAAGGGCCGAGTGTGCCGGTCGACACCGCGTGCTCCAGCTCACTCGTCGCGCTCCACCAAGCTTGCGAAAGCCTGCGTCGGGGAGAGTGCCGCACCGCCATTGCCGGTGGCGTCAACCTCTACCTGCACGCCTCAAAATACGTTTCGCTTTGCCAGCTGCGCATGCTTTCGCCACGCGGGCGCTGCCACAGTTTTGGCACGTTGGCCGATGGCTTTGTGCCGGGCGAAGGGGTGGGGGCCTTGTTGCTCAAGCCGCTCTCGCGGGCACTGGCCGATGGCGATCACATCCACGCGCTGGTGCGAGGCAGTGCGACAAACCACTGCGGCAAGAGCAATGGTTACACCGTGCCCAACCCGGCAGCCCAGGCTGCGGTAGTCGAAGCCGCCTTGCGTCAGGCCGGTTTGCAGGCGAGCGACATCTCGTGCGTCGAGGCCCACGGCACAGGCACCGCCCTGGGCGATCCGCTGGAAATCGACGGCTTGCGGATGGTCTTCAGCGAAGGGCGTTGCGCGCTCAGCTCCGTCAAGAGTCAGATCGGGCACCTCGAAGCTGCCGCTGGCATTGCCGGCGTGACCAAGCTGATCCTGCAACTTCGCCACCGCCAGTTCGCCCCCTCGCTGCACGCCAGAGAGATCAATCCGCGCGTCAGGCTCGCGGGCAGCCCCTTCTTCATCCCGCAAGAAGCCACGGCATGGGAAGCCGACCAACCCCGCCGAGCCGGTATCAGCTCATTCGGGGCGGGGGGCGCCAATGCCCACGTGATCCTCGAAGAATATTCGCAGCCCGAGACAAGCCGCGAGAGCCTGCCCGGCGCGGCCCCCTTCGCGCTCTCGGCTCGTACCCCCGAACAGCTTCGCCAGCGCGCGGCCGATTTGAGTGCCTGGTTGGACCAACGGCACTCCGTTGATCTCGCGGCGATTGCCCACACCCTGCAAAAGGGCCGCCGCACCTGGGAGCATCGTCTGGTGCTTGCCGCCCGCGATCGTGATGAGCTGCAACAGGCACTGATGCAGGTCGAGGCAGGTGAGCCCCTCTCGACTGAGGCCCCGGGCTTGACGCTGCCCGAGGTGCCGGTCCGCCGGGTGCCACTGCCGCTTTATCCTTTTGCGCGCGAACGCTATTGGCTGCCCGGCACTTCCATTGCCGATCTTCCTTTCCCGGTGGAAAAAACGTCGCCGCTGGTTTTCGCAGCCGACAGCGCCATCTTGCGCGATCACGTCGTGCAAGGCCGCCCGATCTTGCCCGGCGCCGCGCTGCTATGGGCCGCTGCCCAAGCTCACCCCGGTCAAGCGATTGCCGATGTGGTTATTCTGGAGCCCGCAGTCGCGAAAGAAAACGGTCTGGAGCTTTATTTGCTTCAAGAGGATACGCGGCACTTTATCGCCGATGCCGAGACCGAAACCCGCTACCTGGAATTCACTGTTTCAGCTGCGCACGCCTCGCCTCCGCCGCTTGATCTGGCGGCGCTACAGAGACGCTTGCCTCAGCAACACGCACCGAACGACCTCTACGAGGCGTTCGCACGGCGCGGGGTCGATTTCGGGCCGGCATTTCGCCTGTTGCAAGAGGTGCGCGCAGGTGCAGACGAGGCTCTGGCCAAGCTCGCCCCAAGCCCCCATTGCGCCTGCCTCCTGGATGCGGCCCTGCAGGCACTTTCTGCCTTCGCCGACGATTCGGACGAGACCTGGGTGCCGTTTGCAGTCGACCGTTTCCGCCTGCACGGCGATCTTCTGCAGGCAGGGTGGGCGCACGCACGCCGGGTAAGTGAAGGCGAATTCGCGGTGCGTCTACTCGACAACGCAGGCCGTGTGCTCGCGGAGGTCGATGGCTTCCGCTTGCGCCGTTTGAGCACGGCAGCACATCACGTCGCGTTGCCCGACTGCTGTTTCGCACCGCAATGGGAGCCTGTGGCTGCGGGAGCACTGCCCGAGGCACAAGAGCGCACATGGTGCGTGCTCGGCCACACCATAGAGAACCCGCTCGCTCGACAACTTTGCCGCGATCTGAAGGCCGACTGGCGCATGCTGCCCCTGACCCCCGACCTGCCACCCGCGAGCGAGGGTCGGGCAGGGCTGGTGGTCTTACCTTCTGCGGCCACACAAAGCGTCGCCAGCGAACTCCTGTCGTGGCTACAGGCACTGGCGCGGCAGCCGTCGACTGACTGTTCGCTCGTGCTCGTGCTGCCGGAGCAGACTCGCGAAACGGCACTGGCATGGGGGGCTCTGCCGGGCCTTCTGTTGTCGGCTGCACGGGAGATCTCCGGCCTGCGGGTAAGTATTGTCGAAGCCTCTGCCGGCGAAAGCCCTGCCTTGGGCCAGATCATCCCGTTACTCGCGGAGGTGAGCGGCGAACAGCCTTGGTTTGTCTTGCGCGAAGGTGCACTGCTGCGCCGACAGGTGTGCCCCGTAACCTTGGACGACTCTACGGATCTGGCGCTGCGCAATGGCGGTCACTACCTGATCACAGGAGGCGCGGGCGGTCTTGGCCTCTTCTTCGCCGAGAGCCTGCTCCGGCGCTACGCAGCCAAAGTGCAACTGGTCGGTCGCCGCAAGGAAGCCGATCTGCCTGCTGCCACGCGGCGCGCCTTCGAGCGCCTGCGCCAGCGCTTCGGGCCAGCGGCGCTACGTTATGCAACCGCCGATGTCGCCGACTCATCTGCCTTGCGGGCGATTATCGAGACCGCTCAAAGCCAAAACGGTCGTCTGCATGGAGTCATCCACGCGGCGATGGTGCTTCGCGATACTTCCATCGCCCGCATGAGCGCGACCGATCTTACGGCTGCACTCGCGCCCAAGCTGCCGGGCACCCACGCGCTGCTGACGGCCTGCGCCGAGCAGCCGCTCGACTTCTGTCTCATGTTCTCATCCGCCCAGTCATTCCTCGCATCCCCCGGCCAAGCCAATTATGCGGCGGCTTCCACTGGGCAGGATGCCGTCGCCGCTGCCTGGCGTCCCCACGTGCCGTTCCCCATCCAGATCGTCAACTGGGGTTTCTGGGGCGAGATCGGGGCGGTGGCCTCGGAGGATTATCGACGGAGCTTGGCCGAGGTGGGCGTGCGCTCGATCTCGCGAGCTGAAGGCTGGGCGCTGACCGAGGCAATCTTGCACAGCGGAGCCGAACAAGTGGTGCCGCTCAAGGCCGACGCCCCATTGCTGGAGCAGCTTGGCTTTGTTCACCCAAACCGTGCGCATTCCATGCTGGACGCTATTTTTGATTTTCTGGAGCTGGACCAACCGACCCGAACGCTGCAACCTGGGTTGAATGGAGGTGCGCGATGAGTGATTCCCCGACCGTGGACCCCCAAGCGGCGCTTGAGCGCTACGCCCGTCGGCGCGCATTCCAGATCTTCGGCGAAATGGGTTGGCCGACCGCTCCGGCTGGAGCCGATGCGCTCACGGATGCGCTGCGCATCACCCCTGCCTTCCGCCGACTGTTGGACGCCCTGATCGACGTCTGGACTCAGGAAGGGCTGATCGACTCTCGATTGCGCCCGCTTGCAGCCTTTCCCCTACGGGCCCGGTTGGAGCAGGAGAGCGCGGAGCTGTGCGCGCAATTCCCTGCCGCCGCACCTCACGTGCATCTGCTCGACACCTGTGTCGATGCCTACCCGGAAGTGTTGCGAGGCCAGCGTTCACCGGTGGAAGTGCTGTTTCCCGGGGGTTCGCTGGAGCTGGTGGAGCCGATCTATCGTGGCGACGATATCACCCGACACTATAATGCGCAGCTCGCTCGCCTGGTTGAGCGCTACGTGTCGCTCGCGCTGGAGCGCGAACCCAACCGCCAGGTAATCATCGTCGAAGCCGGTGCGGGCACAGGTGGCTCGACCCCGGGCGTGGTGGCACGGTTGAGGCCGTTCGGCCCACAGGTCCGCTACGTCTACACCGATGTCTCCACCGGTTTTCTCGACCACGGTCGCCGTCTGCTGGAGGGCGAGCCCATCGCGACCGAATTCCACACGCTCGATCTGGAGCGTTGCCCGGTAGCGCAGGGCTATGAAGGCGCGTCGGTAGACTTGGTGTTCGGGGTGAATGTCTTCCATGCCACCCGCAACTGCACTGCCACGCTGCGCCGGTTGCGGACCCTTTTGCGGGCCAACGGGCTGGCCCTCGTAGGGGAGGCCTGCGCCAACTGGACCTTCTCCACGCTCACCTTTGGGTTAACCGATGGCTGGTGGCGCTTCGACGATCCAGAGCTGCGCCTGCCGCACTCACCGCTGCTCAGCCCGGAAGGCTGGTCGAAGGCATTTGTGCAGGCTGGCTATCACCATGCGCGTGCCTATGCCCGCCCCACCGATGGCTGGACAATCGTCGGTGCAGAAAGCGCGCAGCCGTTGCCGGCGCAGGCAGTGCCTAAGACCCAGCCGTCAACGTGCCCTGCCAGCCCGCCCATCGAGGGTGGGGAAGTTGCCGATTGGGTGCGCCGGGCCTTTCAAGAAGTCACGAAGCTGCCCATGGCCAGCCTCAAGAGTGACGAAACGTTTGAAAACTTCGGGGTCGATTCCCTGGTAGCGATCAAGATTGCCCGCAAGCTGGAGGAGACCGTGGGCAAGCTGCCTACGACCTTGCTTTTCGAGCACCCGACCATCGACCGACTGGCCGCACACCTCGCTGCCAAATATGCCGCAGTTCAGCCCACGACTGCGGCAGCTGCCACCCCGCAACCAACGTTCGCAGCCGCCCATCCCGAGCCGGCGCGCGATGAAGATATTGCCATCATTGGGCTGGCTGCACGTTTTCCGGGTGCCGATTCGCTCGATGCCTTCTGGCAACTCCTGTGCGAGGGCCGCAGCGCCATCGGAGACTTGCCGGCCGACCGCTGGCCCTGGTTCGACCGCTCGCGGCTGGAGCCCGGGACTCGCCGGGGTGGCTTCCTCGCGGGTATCGACCGCTTCGATCCGCTCTTTTTCCGCCTTTCCCCACGCGAGGCCGCAGCGATGGACCCCCAGGAACGCCTCTTTCTGCAGGCGGTCTGGTGGGCGCTCGAGGATGCCGCCTACACCCGCGAAGGCCTTCGCCGTGAGTTTGACCGCAGCGTCGGCGTGTTTGCGGGCATCATGAACACGGGCTACGAGTGGCTGGGGGCGCGGGCGCAGGCCCTCGGTGCCGCCAACGGCGCTCACAATGCACATTGGTCGGTCGCCAACCGTGTCTCGTATTTCCTCGATCTCGCAGGGCCAAGCCTCGCGGTCGACACGGCCTGCTCATCGTCGCTTACCGCGCTGCACCTCGCTTGCGAAAGCCTGCGGCGGGGCGAGTGCCGCCTCGCGTTTGCCGGCGGCGTCAACCTTGTGGTCAGCCCGGAGCAGCTGCAGCGCCTCGGTCGCCTCGGTATGCTGGCGAAGGATGGCCGCAGCCGCAGCTTTGGCGCGGGCGGCACCGGGATGGTCGACGGCGAAGGCGTGGGCGTGGCCGTACTACGCCCGCTGCAGGAGGCCTTGGCGGCAGGCGATCGCATTTACGCAGTGATCAAGGGCAGCGCCATCAATGCGGGGGGCAAGACCAGTGGCTATACGGTTCCCAGCCCGGACGCCCAGGGTGCCGTGGTAGCACAAGCGCTGCGGCGGGCGGGTGTCGCGCCGGAGGCAATCTCTTACGTCGAGGCCCATGGCACCGGCACGCCCCTCGGTGATCCGATTGAGCTGGCGGGACTCACCCGAGCCCTCGGTAACACCGGGCCTTCGTGCGCGCTTGGCTCGGTCAAGTCCAACCTCGGGCATCTGGAGTCTGCGGCAGGCATCGCTGGCCTGATCAAGGTGGTGCTCCAGTTGCAACACCACGAACTTGTTCCATCGCTCGAAGCCGAGGAGCTGAATCCCGAAATCTCTTGGAGTGAAGTGCGCTTTGCCGTCCAGCGCCAGCGCGCTTCTTGGCTGGCAAGCGGCCTCCGCCAAGCGGGCCTCAGCTCGTTCGGCGCGGGTGGAGCCAACGCACATGTGGTCATAGCAGAAGCGCCGACCCGGTCCGCGCCTTCAGCTTCTCACGCTCCGGAGGCTTTGGTGCTCTCGGCGCTGGATGCCGACCGCCTCGCCGAAAAACGTCGTCAACTGGCAGCCCACCTGCGTGCTCACCCGGAGCTTTCGCTGGCCGACATCGCCCATACGCTGCAAGTCGGCCGTGAGGCGATGGAAGTCCGCTGGGGCGCGGTGGTCGCAAGCCATGCCGAAGCGCTGCGCACCTTGGAGCAGGAACGTCCATCGCCTGCAAACACTGCACTGGGGCAGACGCTGGCACGTTGGCTCTCCGGTGAGAAAGTCGACTGGGCAGGCCAGCGAAACACACCGGCGCGTCGCATTGCCCTGCCACTCTATCCCTTTGCTCAAGAGCGTTGTTGGATTCATGAGCCGGCCACGTCAGACCCAACTGAACAGAGCCTTTTCCGGGGAGACGAAGCGTATTTTGCGGATCATGTGCTGCAGGGCAGCCCCGTCCTGCCCGGCGCGGCATTGCTTGCCGCTGCAGCGGAACGACTGCCGCAGGAAAGGCTCACAGCCTTTACCTGGCGCCGCCCGGTGCGTGCGGATGCTCTGGCTTCCCTGCGCTTGGAGGTTCACGGCGAAGCGGTCCAATTTGTGGACGCTCAAGGCGCGGTCTACGCCGATGCGCGGCGCGCTCCTGCAGTTCACCAGCCCGAGCTCTTGGCCTTGGAAACGGCTGGGCGGGAATGCACCGCGTCCATGATTTACCCACGGCTGGAGGCGCTCGGCCTTCGCTATGGCCCGAGTTTGCGCGTGCTCAAATCCCTCCGACTCGGGAAAGACGGAGCAGTGGCCCAGCTCAGCATTCCGCAAACGGCTGGCGATAGCCGTGCCCGGATGACTGCCCTGCTCGATGCCGCCTTGCAGGCCACCGCCTTTGCGCTCGGCGATGGGGGCCAGAAGCCTATGCTGCCGCGCCAGATCGGCGAGGTTCAGCTAGCGCGCCCGATCTTGACCGAAGCACTACTGGAGGTGCGGGTGAAGCACCTCTCGGCTTACGCTGCAGATGTGCAAATTCTGGCTGCAGGGGAGCCGATTGCGTGGCTCCAACGAGCGGAATTCCAGCCTTTTGCCGCGCCTCAGGCTGCAGTATCGACGGCAAGGCCGAGCATGTTGGAGTTCCTGCGCCGCCTGATCGCAGCAGAGCTGGAGCTGGCTCCCGAACGGTTGCACAAGCAGCGCTCCTTCGATGCCTACGGGGTCGACTCCGTGCTGATGCTGCGGGTGGTGGAGCGCCTTGAACAGACCTTTGGCGAACAGCCCAAGACCCTCCTGTTCGAGCACCCTACGCTGGAAGCTTTGGCGTCATATTTCGCGGACCGCACCGTGCCGGGAGAGGCTCCGTCCGAAATTTCCGAAGCTGTGGCTTTGTCGGCGACTCCTGCCGCATCCGAGCCTTCTGTTGCGGTTGCGATTATCGGGCTGGCGGGGCGTTTTCCTGGGCCGGGCGCGAGTGGTTTGCTGGCGCTGGAGGATGGGGAGCCAGGCCGCGAAAATCAGCGCGCCTTGGGCCATTTCTGGCACAACCTCTGGGCGGGCCACGATGCGGTGACGGACATCCCGGAAGATCGTTGGGACTGGCGGGCGCACCACGAGGCG
>JAUTCQ010000024.1 GCA_030673845.1 Verrucomicrobiota bacterium JB022 | reverse complement strand
CGCCGCCCTCGCCCCGCGCTACCCAAATCACAACAAATTGCCCGAAAATCGGGCCGGCGATGCTGCGGCAGCTGCATCGCACGTTACTTGTTACTGCCTCAACGTCTGGTCAAAGCGCTTTTTCAGCAGGGTGCTAGGGCTTGCATAGATGCAATACTTCGATTTATACATTTTGGTGATGTGATTGATAAAGCGGTGATCCTTACTCATGAATCAGGGAGTGATTGTACCCATGCAATATACTTGTCAATCAATGGTGGACTAGAAGAGATCATTGTTAAGGCGGGATTTGCATCTGGATATCCAGGAGAAGGGCCGGGTGGATTAGCGTATGTGCTAAGTCTGCTTGAGGCATTGGAAGTGCCTATCGATGAATCAGTTCTAGACGGAAGAATGTTTCAGAAGATCGAGAATTGCACTGTTACCTCATGGAATTTGGAAAAATTGATAGAAAAGAATCGTGTAAGGCCTCATCGTTATTCTGATTACATTTATGGGATTAGGAGCCTTCGGATGGATGAAGGTCGATGGCAAACGCGATTCCCTGTGTCTATGCCGTATTCACTGATTGATGACAGGTTAATTGACCTTGCCGTTCAGTTCAGGAATAACCCGAAGAATAGTCTTAATAATGCTCACACACGTTTAGAGGACACCATCCGTAAGAGAATTGAAAGCGAAGAGCATGGGTCAAAACTTTTTTCCGAGGCATTCTTAGGTAAGAATTCCAAGCTGGAATGGGAAGGCTTGAGTGATGGCGTAGCGGCAGGAAGGGCAAAGCTATTCTCCGACGTATACAGTGGATTTCGCAACCGTCGTATGCACCGGGAATTTGATGAAACAAACGACGAACAACTATATGAGTTTCTCTTGGTGAATCAGCTTTTTCGATTGGAAGCGCAGGCGAAAGATAGAGTTCTTGACGAACCAGAAACTCAAAACGAAGCAAGTGAGCAAGCTTAGCCTGAAAGATTCACCAAAAATCCCCGTGCCTGCCGCGTATTGGCGGGTGTGAAAACGATCAATACACCTGAAATCCGTGAAAATCCGCCTGTGCTGATGAACGAGCGCGAAGTCGCTGTCTTCATGGGTGTCTGTGAACGCTCGGTGCGCAATTATACGGCGCGCCGCCTTATCCCGGTGATCCGGGTGGGGAAGCGCAAAATCTACCGCCGGGATGCGGTGCTGGCCGCCCTGCGCCACCTTGAACGCTAATGCGTGGGCAGGGGCTGTGGCTTCACGCCCTTTGGATAGATGCTGAAATAGGCCTCCCCGTCCTTGCGGCGGGCCAGTGATCGGTAACTGTCGAACAGGACCTGGTCATTGGCTTTGTGCCCCAGGGCGGCGGAGGTCAGCGCCGAATTCTGATACAGCGCAAAGTGGTAGGTGCCGAAGCTGTGGCGCATGGCGTTTGATTTTTCCTTGCGCCAGTTTTCAAAGCCCGCCTGCCGCACCAGCTCGGCCATTTTCTCTTCCACATGGTTCGGGGCCAGACGGCCTTCTCGCGCTTCACAAAGCCGCAGCCACGCGCAGGCATTGGGCATCAGCTCAATCACCCGCAGGCGGCGTTTCTTGGCGATGGTGGCCCCGATGGTGACAATGCCTTCTTCAAGGTCGATGTTGTCCCAGGTCAGCTGAAACAGCTCGTTGGTGCGAATGCCGGCAAACATGCCCAGCGCCACCAGCGGCAACAGGCAGCCATTCTCAAAGGTCTGCGCGGTCGTGATCAGGCTATGCGCCTCCGCAAGGCTAAGGATGGACGGCACCTCCCAGTCGATCTTCGGGACGGTCAGGCTGTCCGCCGGATTATCGTCCTTGGCGCGATAGCCTTTGCTGATGCAGTAGTTGAAGAACGTCTTCAGCGTGACAATGTAGTTTTTAATGGAACGGGCAGAGAAGCCGTCCACACTCTCGGCTGACAGCCCTTTGAGTTCATCCAGCCAGCGCTGAATCTGTTTTGCGGTGATCTCATGGACGGACTTCTGCCCAAAGGCTTCCGTAAAGGGCCGTAGGCGCCCTTTCAGGTCACGGATGGAGCGGGGGCGCAGGTTTTCCGCTTCCTTCTGCGCCAGCATCTTATCCACTGCGACTGTGATGCTGACTGCATCCTCGGCGGGTTTATAGTGTTCCCGTGCATACTGGGCGGCTTTCACCAGATCAAGGCCTGTGTCTTTCAGAAGCTTCAGTGCCTGGATCGCCTGGTTATATTCAGTGGTGGTCAGCTCAAAATGAGCCTGCCCGTGTTGGATGAATCGCTGGTATTGATCCTTCGCCCAAGCTTCGGCCGCGTCTGTGTCGGAAAACTGTTTGACGATACGGCGGCCCGCAAACCTGGCCGGGATCGACACACGATAGGAAACCCCGAAATCCCGGCCATCATAGCGGTTGATCATCTCGCGGATCGTGATCGAACTGCCTGCCGGATATTCCCAGCCCTTCAAGGGACTCTGGTGCTTGTTTTTCAACGCTTTCCTATATTTCCCTCGCGCCACCGAAACGCGAGTCCGTTTTGAGAGGAAATTGGTAGGAATCTCGTAAGTCGTTGATGATCTGGCAGGGAAGGCGGGGGTCGAACCCGCAACCTACGCTTTAGAAGAGCGTTGCTCTATCCATTAAGCTACTTCCCCAGCAACCTGCTATCCTCGACGTCGACCGGGGAAAGTCAAGCTGTGTGACGTGGGGAAGGGTGGGGCAGATGCAGGGCACTGTTGGTCTGCTTCTGCCTGGGAAAGGCGGGGCTGGAGCAGCAGCTTGAGGAGGGCGAAGGCGGTACCCAGGTAAGGGATGAACCAGATGGCGGCCACCCAGTACACAAAATGAGGCTGCGGGGCAAACTTCAGCGTCAGCAGAGTAGTCGTTGCGGCTGCGAGCAGAGTGTGCAGGCTCCACAGGCTGACAAGTAGGGCGGCTTGGGCGGGGGACATGCAGAGATGGGCAGCTTCGTCCATGCCGGAGAGGTGCCAGGAGGCATATTCGGGGCAAATGCTGGGGCTTGGGGTGTCGGGGGGAGGTTTTTGCTTGCCAGCTTGGCGTGTGGTGGCGAGCTTTGTCGCTTTTCGCAACCCCCGTAGACCTATCACCATGCGTCACACCCTCTCCGTTCTCGTCGAAAACAAGTTTGGCGTGCTTGCGCGGGTGGCCGGTATGTTCAGTGGGCGTGGATTCAATATCGACACGCTCAACGTTGCACCGACTCACGACCCGAAGTATTCGCGTATTACCGCGACGGTCATGGGCGACACGCAGCAGCTGGACCAGGCCATCAAGCAGCTCAACAAACTCATTGACGTGATTGAGGTCCAGGACCTCGCTCAAGGCGCCTTTGTGGCGCGTGAACTGGTGCTGGTCAAGGTAGTCGCCGAAGCTGGCGACAAGCGTGCCGAGATCGTCCAGATCTGCGACATTTTCCGCGCCAAGATCGTCGACGTCAGCCACCGCAGCGTCATCGTGGAGATGACGGGGAATCAGGAAAAGATCGAAGCCTTCCTGCACATGATCGAGCCCTTCGGCGTCAGGTCGATGGCTCGCACCGGTATGGCCGCCCTTGGCCGCAATCGCCAGCTGGAGCTGCAGTAAGCAGCCGGCCGCTCCCTCCCTTAAGACACCAACCTACTGCATATCTTTGTAATCATGCCTGCCAAAGTGTATTCCGATGCCGAGGCTTCCCTCGCGCCCATTCAAAGTAAAACGTTGGCCGTTATCGGCTTCGGCTCCCAGGGCCACGCTCACGCGCTGAACCTGAAGGACAGCGGCCTGAACGTGATCATCGGCCTCTATGAAGGCTCCAAGTCGATCCCGGTGGCCAAGGACCTCGGTTTCGAAGTCTACAACACCGCCGAAGCGGTGCAGAAGGCCGACGTGATCATGATCGCTGTGCCGGACATGAAGCAGAAGGCCCTCTACGAGTCGGAAATCGCTCCGAACCTCTCCAAGGGCAAGACCCTTCTCTTCGTCCACGGCCTCGCCATCCACTACGGCCTGATCGAAGCCCCCAAGGGCGTCGACGTCATCATGGTCGCCCCCAAGGGCCCCGGCCACACCGTGCGCAGCCAGTACAAGGAAGGCAAGGGCGTCCCGACGCTTATCGCCGTGCTCGAAGGCTCCAGCGCGGGCGCCAAGGACATCGCTCTGGCCTGGGCCAAGGGTATCGGCGGCAGCCGTGCCGGCGTGATCGAGACCTCCTTCCGCGAGGAAACCGAGACCGACCTGTTTGGTGAGCAAGCCGTACTTTGCGGCGGCCTCAGCGCGATGGTCAAGGCCGGCTTCGAGACGCTGGTGGAAGCTGGTTACGCCCCCGAAATGGCCTACTTCGAGTGCTGCCACGAGATGAAGCTGATCGTCGACATGGTGGTCGAGAGCGGCCTCTCCGGCATGCGCTTCTCCATCTCCGACACGGCCGAGTGGGGTGACTATGTTAGCGGTCCCCGCGTGATCGGGCCCGAAGTGAAGAAACGCATGAAGGACGTCCTCAAGGACATCCAGGACGGCACCTTCACCAAGAACTGGGTGGCCGAGCACGAAAGCGGTTACAAGAAGCTCAACCAGATCCGTGAAGACGAAGCCAAGCACCCGATCGAAGAAGTCGGCGTGTCGCTCCGCTCCATGATGCCCTGGGTCAAGAAGGCCAACCTGAAGGGCGCCCAAGCCGCCTACTAGGTTTCGGTTCTTCCGTTACTTTAAGCCAGCGATCCAAACCGGGTCGCTGGCTTTTTTGTGCCGATATGCGGTGCGCCGCTCCTACATCACCCAGCCCCGACCCAGAAAGCCGTAAGCCTGGTCGTAGAAGCCCGGCAGCATCTCGTGGTGGAAATCGGGGTAGATAGCTATGTCCTTCGGCGTGCGGATCTTGTTGTAGGCCGCGAACTGGGTTGAGGGCGGGCAGATCGGGTCCATCAAGCCGGTGGCCATCAATACCTCCGCCTGGATGCTGGGCGCGTGGTGCTGCACGTCGATGTAGCCGAGCCGTGTAAAGGCCTCCACCTCGCGCTCGTGGCGCGGGTCGAAGCGGCGGAAGTATTCGTAGAGGCCGATGTAGGCGGCCTTGGCCTGATCCATCTCCCACACGCGCTGATAGTCGCAGAGGAAGGGGTGCATCGAGACGGTGCGCGACACCTCCGGCACGAGAGCGGCGCAAATCAATGCGAGCGCACCCCCTTGGCTGCCGCCCATGCTGGCGACGCGGTCAGGATTGACGCCGTCCAGCCCGCGCACGACCTCCGCCAGCCGAGCGGTATCTAGGAACACGTTGCGGTAGTAAAGCCGATCAGGGGTGTCGTCCAGGCCCTTAACCACGTGCCCGTAAAGCGTGCCGCCGCGCGCCGGGCCGATGTCTTCGGACAAGCCGCCCTGGCCCCGGCAATCCATTGCCGCTACGGTAAAGCCGGAGGCCACCCACGGCAGCAGATTGATCCAGTCGCCCGAGTTGCCGGAGTAGCCGTGGAAGTGCAGCAGGATGGGGCTGCCGTCGGCCGGGCGATGCTTGGGCCGCAGCAGCTTGGCGTGGACGCGTGCGCCGTGCGTGCCGGAGAAATAGAGGTTGCTGCAAATGGCCAGCGGCGTCTGAAAAGCGGCCGGCTTCAGCTCCACCTCAGGCGCGATGGTCGCCAGCTCCTCGCGCGACTGTTGCCAGAAGGCGTCGAAGTCGGCGGGCCGTGGATTACGGCCAGTGTAGGTGCGCAGCTTGTCGAGGGGTAGGTCAAGGATCGGCATGACGTAGTAGGAGCTAAAACGATTGCATTGCCCCTGCAAGCCGTCAGTGCCGACCCTTTCAATCCGTCAGATCCCTACCGTTGGGGCACCGGGATGGAGATGAGGTCGAGCTTTTCGCCATCGCTCAGCAGGCCCGATTGGATCACGACGCGCTTGCTGTCGGGGCTGAAGATCGGGTGCGTGTGGTCGGGGCGCATTTTGTGATTGGTCGTCAACAGGATGCGCTCGCCCGTTTCGCGGTCGATCAGGAAGACGTTGCCGAGGAAGGTGTCGCCGACCGCCCATTTGCCGTCGGGCGAAGCATTGCAATGCCAGAAGCCGCCCAGCGTGCCGTTGGGCAAATCTTCCTCCACCTGGCCGATAATCTTCATGTCGTTGGTGCGCAGATTGACGACGGCGATGCCGGTCGGGCGCTCGCGCAGGTAGGGCAGGTGGCCCATGATGTTGAAGAGCACCTCGTCACGGCTCGCCACGGTCTCGTGCGTCACCCATTCGTCTTCCGTCTCGGGGTAGAGGGGGCGGTTGTCGCTGCCGTCGGCCTGGACGGTCCACATACGCTGTGGTGCATCGCCGGTCGTCTCGTGGCAATAGATGATCTCGCCCGACTTCCACGGGTTGGTCTGCACGTGGCCCATGCGCAGGTCCACATCGATCACCTTGGTCACTTTGCCGGTCTTCAAGTCGATTGCGCGGATACCGCCCGGTCCGCGCCCGCGTTCTTCAAAGCGCTTGCGAGCGGCTTCACGGGCCTGATTCGGGTCGGTGTTGCTCGAATCAATATCGCGTCGGCTGTTACCGGCATTGGCTGGCGGGTTCTTGGCCGCCTCCTCTCGGGCCTTCTTTTGCTCCGGCGTTTCCCATCCGACCCCCCAGTACATCGTCTTGCCGTTGGGATCCAGGGCCATGCCGCCCGAGTCGCGTAAGTCTTCCGGCAGCGTCAGCACGACGCGTTCGTAGGCGGAAGGCTCCTTCACCTTCTTCGCGCGGGCATCGGGGATCAGTTTGGCAAGGTCCAGCTCCACCAGCTCGCGCGGGCGCTCCTGGCCTTCCTCTGCATCACGGGAGCGTCCGCCCCGCACGTAGTAGAGGATCATGTCGCTCTCGGAGAGGTTGATGCTGCCGGTGTTGGTAACGGGGTTGTCCGTGAGTTGCAGGATCTCGCCCGTGCCTTCATGTACGATAAAGATCTGGCCACCATTGCCGCCACGGTCGGAGCGGAAAATGATCCACTCGTGGTCGGAAGTCCAGGTCGTGTGGGTCTGGTAGGGCTTGGAGTCGCTGGACTCGCCTTCGGTCAGGACGGTCAGGGTTGCGCCGGTCTGCTCGTCGGTCATCTGCCGCTTTTCGGAGGGGTAGATGCGGCCAAAATTGGAGGCGAAAGCCATGCTGCAGAGCAGGGCAAGGCTGGTCAGGGTAAACAGGGGTCGTTGGAGTAGCTTCATAATCGGAAGAGAGGAACGTCTAAAATTATCCAGTAGTCGCACCTGCCACACCGTAAGTCTTTTCAGACCGTAGGAAGCGCTGGCGGGCAGACAACCAGTCGAGGACGTTTGGCTGCCTGTGATTGCCGACCGCTAGAGCCGCGCCTCGTCTATCTCCAAAGGCGTTGGCTTAACGTTAATTGGGTCGCGGGCTTGTTTTTCATGCCTACCTTGATGTATTCTCAACTCTCGCTGCCGCACCATTGCCTGATGGGGCGGCGCTTGCTTTCCAACCAGTCTCATACATGAACGCCAGCAATTCCCCACAAACCGACGCGCCAAATGGCGGGGAAGAGGGTAAAGAGGGTTGGCTGAGGTTCGACGTCCATCCATACGTCTTCTTTATCTCGGCCTTTCTTATCATCTCCACCGTCGCGGTTACCTTGATCTTCCACGACCGGATGAATCAGGTCTTCACCAGCCTGCAGACCTGGATCGCCACGATGGGCGGGTGGTTCTTCGTCGCCACGACCAACATCATCCTGGTGTTCGTGCTCTACCTGCTGATCAGCCGTTACGGCGACATCCGTATCGGTGGACACGATGCCAAGCCCGAATTCACGACCATGGGCTGGATGGCGATGCTTTTCAGCGCCGGCATGGGCATTGGCCTGCTCTTCTACGGGGTGGCCGAGCCGATCTTCCACTTCAGTGGATCTCCGCTGGTTGAGCCGATGACGCCCGAGGCCGCCCGGGTCGCGATGGACCTGACGTTCCTGCACTGGGGCCTGCATCCCTGGGGTATCTACTGCCTCGTAGGGCTCTCGCTCGCCTTCTTTTCCTTTAACCGCGGGCTGCCGCTTTCGATCCGGTCGGTCTTTTACCCGCTCTTTGGCGAGCGCATTCACGGTTGGATCGGCAACGTGGTCGACATCATGGCCACGGTCGCCACGCTCTTTGGCGTTGCGACCTCGCTGGGCCTCGGTGTGCGGCAAGTCAATGCCGGGCTCGATCACCTCTTCCACATCGGCCAGAGCCCTACGATTCAGCTTCTGCTGATTGCCGGCATCACCGCGTTGGCCACCTGGTCGGTCGTGAAAGGCCTCGACGGAGGCATCCGCTTCCTCTCGGAGATCAACCTCTGGATCGCAGCCGCGCTGTTGTGCTTCGTGCTTCTGCTCGGGCCCACGCTCTTTATTCTCAACGCTTTTATCGAGAATATCGGCTACTATCTCGACAGCCTGCCGCGCCTCGCCACCTGGAACGAAACCTACGAAAATACCGCCTGGCAGAACACCTGGACGGTCTTCTACTGGGGCTGGTGGATCGCGTGGTCACCCTTTGTCGGCATGTTCATCGCCCGGGTTTCCTATGGCCGCACGGTGCGGGAGTTCATCCTTGGCGTGCTCCTCGCCCCCACGCTCATCACCTTTTTCTGGATCACCACCTTCGGTAATACGGCCCTGAATCTGGAAATGTTCGGGCCCGGCGGCATCGTCGAGGCGGTGCGCGACAACATCCCGGTCTCGCTCTTCGTCGTGCTCGAAAACTTCCCGCTGAGTATGGTGACTTCTCTGCTGGCGATTGGCTCGATCATCATGTTTTTCGTCACCTCGTCGGACTCCGGCTCGATGGTGATCGACATCATTACCTCCGGCGGCGATCCCGATCCGCCCATCCCGCAGCGCCTCTTCTGGGCCATCCTCGAAGGCGTAGTCGCGGCGGTGTTGCTGGTCGGCGGCGGCTTGTCCGCGCTGCAGACGGCAGCAATCGCGACAGGGCTGCCCTTTGCAGCCGTGCTGCTCCTGATGTGCCTCAGCCTGCGCAAGGGCTTTGCGGACTACAAGGACTCGACCGTCGGCTTCAAGCTGCCGACCTACCATCGCGGCGAGCGCTTTAAGACGATCGTGAGCAAGCTCGCACCAGCCACCTCCGGCAACCGCGAAATGTGGGTCCGCCTCGGTGGTCGCAAGTCTGATCCCAAGCCCGATTCGAACCCGCGCAAGCCCTCCTCGTAATCCCCACCGATTCTCGTTTATGCACCAGACCATGATCCAACGCTACGAGAATGGCTGCATGATGCTCATGAAGCGCAGCCAGGACAGTGTGCTCTTTCTCGGGACGGCCTTTATCGTCCACTCCGAAGGCTATCTGCTCACGGCAGCCCATTACCTCAAACCCGACGACGAGCTGGTGCTCGTCTCGCCCGCCCAGGCCGGCGGCTATACGCCCCTGAGCATGGAGGTAGTGACGCCTTACCCGGTGCGCCTGATCGACATGGACCGAGCGCGCAATCTGGCGCTGCTCAAGCTCGACTTCGAGGAGCCTGTGGCCGCTCCCCAAGACATTATCGGCAATGCCGACGAAACGAACGAGGGCACTTATGTGCTCAGTTTTGGCGTCTCCTTCGGGCACCTCCGCATTCACAATATCATGGTGATGCAGGGGATCGTCTCGGCCAAGATGCTGTCGCCCAATGAGACGCGCCTGTTCCTCTTCGACGCGGTCACGCACCCCGGCACGATTGGCGGCCCCTTGGTCAACTCCAACGACGGCCGGATCATCGGCATCATCCAAGGCCGCTTCGACCCGGTCCAGATCAGCCAGCAACAGGTGCCGGAAGAGCTCAATATCGCTTCGCACCTCTCCTACGCCGTGTCCATTCAGCACGGGCGCGAGCTGGCCGAACGCCATGGCGTGACCATCTGATCGAGCCTCGCCGCCTTTCTGAAACTTCAGACAATAAAAACCGTCAAGCACTCAAGGTGTTTGACGGTTTTGTTTTTCAATGACGCAGGGCATCGTGCAGTTGGCTGGCAATCAGTCGCTTGCGTTTTGAAGGAGCACCTTCAGGCCGCGCGCAAGACCGAATTGCCAGCAGTAGTCGTCGTGGCCGCCGGGGAATTCATGGTAGGCCACCTCCGGGTAGCCCTTGGCCGTTAACACATCTCGCAATGCGCGGTTGGTCGGTCGGATGTCGGAAACCGTTTCAAGGATGCCGGCCTCCAGGTAAAAGCGAATGGGCAGACGCTCGTGCTGGGCCAGACGGCGGTTGAGCCATGCCGGCTCCGCTTCTGTGCCCGCCGCGCCTTCGGCCCCATCGGGTGCCCACCAGTAAGAGCCGGATTGGCTCAAAACCGCGCCCACCGCATCCGGGCGGAAGAAAGCCACCGATGTAGCCGCCAGCCCGCCAAAGCTGGAACCGGCGGCAATGGTCTGCTGCGGATCGGCAGTGCAGGCATAGCGAGTTCGCACCCAAGGCAACAGCTCGTCGGCCAGAAAATCGGCAAAGCGAGGGTTGGCCGGCAGCTCCACCGCGCGCGATTGCGCCGTCGGGTTGGCCACAAAAACCGCGATGGCAGGTGGAATCTCGCCCGCTTCGATCAGGTAGTCGAGAATGGCCGGAGTCGGGATCTCGTTCAGATAGCGATCGGCATCGAACACAATCAATACCGGCAGGTGTGGGGCTCCCTGAGGCAGACCGTGAGGCGTGTAGACGGTAATCTCGCGCGTGTTGCCCAACAATTCGCTCGCGAACGCCGAGGTCTCTACCTGACCACGGGCGGCGGCTGGAGTATCGATCCATGACACGCCTTCGCCGCTCAGGTCGATGACCGACGACACGGCAAACTTGTCGCGCGCCGGATCCGGGGGCCAGCGACGCGGATTCAGCGGGTCGGCCTGCGTGGTGGCGATCACCGCCCGCCGTAGGTCCGCCCGCGACGATTCCGGCCCAAAGGGTGGATTCGGGGCCAACTTGTAGCTCAGGCGGAGCCCCTTGGGCATGGCTGCGGTATGGAACCACACGTTGGAGTCGCCCAGCCGCTGGAAGAGGTTGTCTTCCTTGTGCGGCGAAAACACCGGCCAATTCAGGAAAATGCCCGTGGTATGGGCATTGCCCCGCCAAAGAAACGTCACCCACACTTCCGCATCGTCCTTCGCCTCGACCAGCGGTGCGCCCTCCTGCTCGATTTCCGCCCAGAAGGCGTCTTCGACTTTCAGCTCGCCCGCCGCCAGCGCGCTTAGCAAGGCCTGCAGGCGTGGACTCTTCAGCACCATCGGATGCCGTGCGGGCACCGGCTGCTCTGCTCGTGGTATGCGGTGAAGGACTTCCAGCTCGCCCGCTTTACCGATCCAAGTCAGGCGGTAGTCGCCGACCGTTTCTGCCACAAAGGCCAGATCATGGGTGCCCTCCTTCAGCTCGAAGCGCCGGAAGGCGTCGCCACCTGGGCTGTGCACCTGCAACGCGGTCCCCAGCTCGGGTACCGTAACCCGTAGGCGAACGTAGTCGCCCGTTTGCAGGGTGAGCGACTGCGTGGCCTGAGCGGCGGCCGCCGGTGCCGTAGATGGCGAGGCCGCCAGCGGGAGGCTAAGCCCGCTCGCGGCCAGGATGAACAGCGAACCAAGGGTGCGCGACATGATTAGGCTAGAAGTGATACGTGCCCGCCACGAAGTAGCGGCGGCCCTCTTCGTTGAACTCGGAGCTGCTGATGCGCTCGAAGGTGCGGTCGGTAAAGTTGAGCACCCCGGCGCGCAAGGTCAGCCATTCGGCCAGCTCGTAGCGCGTGCCAAAGTCGAACAGCGTGTAGTCGCCCTGCTCGATCTGCGCGGAAGCCGACGAGAAGATATACTGGTTGCCGATGTAGTTGCCCGTTACGAAGAACGAGAGCTTGTCGGTGGGCCGCCAGTCGACCGTGACCGAGCCGGAGTGCTTCGGCTGGTAAATGAGCGGGTAGGGGTTGGCGGTCGACTTGTTTTCCGTTTCGAGGAAGGTGTAGGCGAAGCGCAGGCCCACTTGCTCCGTTACGTCGGCCTGCACGCTGACTTCCACCCCCTGGGATTCGACCTTGGCGATGTTCTGGTAGGCAAAGATCGGGCGGCCGTCGGCAAGGAAACCGACAAAGTTGGGGTAGCTCGGCGCAAGCGCGGGGTCGCGGGTGCGGCTGGTGATGTCGATCATGTTTTCCAGCTCGTTGTGGAATAAGGTGATCGACGCAGCCCAGCGCGTATCGTCCCAGCGAGCGCCGAACTCGTAGCTGGTGCTTTCCTCGGGCTTCAGGTCTTCCGAACCGATGATGAAGCAACCTTCCGTGCGACTGCCGCAGGAGACGGAGCCCCAGTTGGGGCTGTTTTGCAGCAGCGTCGGTGCGCGGAACGCTTCAGCCCAACCCGCACGGAAGCTCAGCCTGTCGATTGGCTGGTAGATCAGGTAGGCGCGCGGGCTGTTGTGGCTGCCAAAGTTCTCGTGGTCGTCGAAGCGATTGCCGATGGTCAGCGTCAAGTCTTCCAGCAGCTTGATTTCATCTTCGATGAAGAACGCGTACTGGTCTACTTCCGTCGTCGGGTTTTGCCCAAAGTCGGGCGCCCCCGGCCAGCCTGCCAGTAGCGTTTCGTCGCGTAGGTGCTGGTTGCGGTATTCGCCGCCGAGGCTGAAGGTTTGACGCGCACGCTCCCACGGCACCACAAGGCGGGCATCGGCCGCCCAATTTTTGGCCTTGTTGGGGTTTTCTTCGCCGGTGGTGCTTCCGGTCAGGTTTTCGACCTGGTCGCCATAAAGGCGCAGGCGGCCATCGCCGAAGCCGAAATACTGCTCGGCCGACAGCATGTAGTCCTGCCGCTCCATGATGAAGTCGTCATGGTTCTGGCGGCTGAAGCCATACTGGGCGTCGATCTTGGTGTCGTCGGTCGGGGTGTAAGTCACGGTGCCGTTGACGAATTTCTCTTCGCGGTCGGCGAAGCCCGGCTGGCGCGCTCCCGTGTTCGGATCTGCGGGGTTGATATCGTCGTCGTCTTCCTGGCGCTTGCTGAAGCCGCCCCACACCTTGATCCCGAGGGTGTCGTTGACGATCGGGCCACTGACGAAGAAGCCGCCCTTGTAGGCATCGCCCGCATCGCTGTCTTCCTGGAAGGTGTAGTCACCCGTCAGCGAGCCTGCCCAGGTGCTGCCGACCGGCTTGGTGATGATGTTGACCACGCCCCCGATCGCATCGGAGCCATAGAGCGTCGACATCGGCCCACGCACCACTTCCACGCGCTGGATGGCCTCGATCGGCACCCAACTGGCGTCGTAGTCGTTGCCACGGAACATGTTCGCAGCCGTGTTGACGCGCTTGCCGTCGATCATGATCAGCGTGTAATCCGCGCCAAGGCCGCGCATCTGGATCTTGCGCTGGTTGCCGCTGCGCAGGAGCGTCACGCCTTCGACGAGGCCGAGAGCCTGCGTAATGTCCTGGATCGGGCGGATCTGCAGGTCTTCTGTAGACACGACGGAGATGCTGGCCGGCGCGTCTTCGATCAGCATCGAGCGCGAGGACGCCGTGGTCACGAATTCGTCCAGTTCGACAGTGTTTTCTTCGCTCGGGGCGCCAGCCTGGGCGGCGACGGAAACCGGGGTCGCAGCCAGCAATCCAAGCGCGAGGGCTTGCTGCAGGCTGCCGAAACGGCGCAGGGAATTTGCAAGGAGACAGGATGTGGAGTTCACCAACATGATATTGAGACACATTCTTCTGATGCACAGAAGTCAACCTTTCATGCGAAAGAATCTCAATATCAAACAAGCTAATCGCTAACTGTAGTGCTGCTTCAGCGTCAGCGCACGTCCTTCAGCCGCTCGATCGCGCGCTGCAGGCTTTCGACCGTCTGCTCGCCTTCGAGGCGGACTTCGACGGGCAAGCCGTCCCAGCGCTTCTTGCGCAGGAGAAAGGTCGGAAGCTGGCGGATCTTCAGCTTTGCGACTTCCGCGAAATCGCTCTCCACCAGCTCTTGGATCGTCGGGTCGTTCACGCAAGCCTTGAAGGCGTCGGGCTCCACTCCTGCGCGGTCGGCGGCGTCGAAGATCAGGAAGGCGGTCGAAAAGTGATCGGCGAAAAACAGCTCGTGGCTGTCCCAGTAGTGGCCCCGTTTCCGCAGGCAATGTGCGACCTTCAGCAGGGTTCGGTCAGCTTTGGGGTCGAGGGCCGTATCGAGCATGGTCCAGGCCACGAGGCCGCTGTCGACAAAGCGCTCACGCAAGGTCGGGAAGGCTTGGGCGTGGAAGGCCTGGCAATGATCGCAGTCAAACGCGCGTACCTCGATCACCTGGATCGTCGCGCCTTCGGCACCGAGGGTAGGGCGCTCCTTCTGGGCAAACGGTGCTCCCAGTTTGGCGTCGACTGCCGTTTGCCCATAGGCCGTCGCGGCGAGGGTCAGCCCCAGCCCCAGCGCCAGCAAAACACAACGCGTCAAGCGATCCAGTGCACTCGCGACTTGTTTTTTCTGCGTCTGCTTCATTGGATGATACCGATACTTAATCTCAAGATGCGCTACGCTTGTAAATCCTTTCCTCGCTCCCTTGCTCTTTTGTCCTTCCTCACGCTGGCATGGCTGCTCTGCACACCAGTTGCCGCCCAACCACGGATCGAGCAGAAGATGCAGCCGACCCTCTCGCAGGCAGGGGCAGAACTCTACCGTTTTCAGGAGTGGGCCCTCGATTCGCAAGACGGCGCGCGCCACTACCGCATCTATCTCGCGATCCCGCAGCGACCGGCCCCGGAAGCGGGCTACCCGGTGCTTTACCTGCTCGACGGCAATGCTGCCTTCTCCGACCTGGATGCGGATGCCTTGACGGCGGTTGCGCCCGATGCCTTGCCCGTGCTGGTCGCGATTGGTTACCAGACCGACTTGCGCTTCGACATTCCCGCGCGGATCTACGACTACACCCTGCCCGGCGGTGAATCGGAAGACGCGCGTGGCAGGCGTCAAGGGGGAGCCGATGCCTTCCTCGACCTGCTGCAGGGGACCATCCGCCCGGAGGTCGAGCGGCGGGTGACGGTCGATCCGCAGCGTCAGACACTATGGGGCCACTCGTTTGGCGGCCTGCTCGTATTGCATACACTGTTTACGCGCCCCGATAGCTTTACGGCTTACGTTGCCGCGAGCCCCTCGCTCTGGTGGGCTCCCGAACTCATGGCGAGGGAAGAGCGTGCCTTTGCCGCCCGGGAACGCCACGACCCGAAGCGCCTCCTCCTGCTGGTGGGCGAAAAGGAAGATGCCAGCCGACGTGCTCCCGGCTTCCCGGATGATGCGGCGGAGCAGTTGGCGAGTCGCCTTGACGCCTTGTCGACGCTGGAGGTGCATTTCGAGACCCTGCCGGGTTTGAGTCACGGCCCGATGTTGACCGAGTCGCTGCCGTTTGCCCTGCGCTGGGCGGTGGGGCAGTCGTTGAAACCGTAGCGCGCGCTTGGCCTTTGCGATTCAGGCGTCCATCTTGTGGGCCATGCAAGCATTCCTGATCGACAATGGCTCGCTGCGGCCCGACTCGGTGCTCAACCTGCGCGCGGTGGCTGCGGCGCTGAGCGAGCGGGTGGGGCACGAAGTATTACCCGTTTCGATGCTCCACAGCAGCAAGATCGATCCGGCCCTGCTCGGGGGCGAAGAAGCCCTGGTATGGGAGCGGCAGACCAAACGCGCGATCGAGGCCGGGGAGCGAGACTTTTACCTCATCCCGTTTTTCTTCGGGCCAACGGGTGCCATCAACGACTACCTGCCTGAGCGCCTGGCCAAGCTGCGCGAGCGCTACGGCGACATCCGCGTGCAGGTGGCGCCGTTCCTCTTCGACCCCGCCCAGCCAGACCTCGCCGAGATCCTTGCTGCGCGCGTGCGCGAAGTGCAGCAGCGCGAGGGCCTGCGCGACGTGCCGCTCGCGCTGTGCGACCACGGATCGCCCAAGATCGAGGTGGCGGCGGTGCGCGATCAGGTGGCCCAGCAGTTGACGGATATCCTCGGCCATCAGGTGGTGGGCTGCTCGATGGAACGTCGCGAGGGGCCGGAATACGACTTCAACGAGCCGCTGCTGGCGCGTCTCCTGCGCCAGCCGGGCTTCCACGACGGGCCGGTCATCGTCTCGCTGCTGTTCCTGTCCCCGGGGCGACACGCCGGTGAAGGGGGAGACGTGGCCACCATCTGTGCAGAGGCTCAGGCTGAATACCCAAGGCTGCAGACTTACCGCACCGACCTGGTAGGCACGCACCCGGCGATTGTCGACTTGCTTGCCAAACGCTATCGCGCGGGCCTGTCTGACCCCAGGAGCGTTTGAGATCCATCGTAAACGCCGTTTGCCTGGACCGATTTCAAGTAATTTGTAAATCTCCGAGAGCTTAACAAATCCTGCTTGCGGGCATCAGGGGCGCTCATATCGTCCGCCCCTCATGAAGTTGCTCCTGCGTCTGCTTGCTGCTCTCGTTCTCATGGTCGTCATCGGTGTTGCCGCTTTGCTTGGCTACGTGCGTTTTGCGCTGCCCAAGGTCAAGCCCGCCCCCGATCTCACGGTCGTTGCCACGCCCGAAATGGTCGAGCGCGGCCGTTACCTCTTCCATCATGTGGCGGCCTGCGCGGAGTGCCATTCGGCCCCGCAAATCACGCGCTTTTCGTTCCCGTTCGAGCCCGGCACGCTTGGGCAGGGAGGCAAGCCCTTCACCCCCGCCGAGGGCCTGCCCGGCTATTATTACGCGCCCAACATCACCCCGGCGGCGCTTGCCGAGTGGACCGATGGCGAGCTCTACCGCGCGCTGACCGTCGGGGTCGACCGCGAGGGCGAGCCGTATTTCCCCATCATGCCTTACCACGGCTATGCGCGCACCAGCGACGCCGACATCAAGGCGCTGATCGCCTACCTGCGCACCTTGCCGCCGATCGAAAATGCGGTGCCGGGCTCGAAGCACAACTTCCCCATGAACTTCATCGTGCACCTCATGCCGAGCGACGTTGAGTTGGCCCCGCAGCCGCCCGAGCGAAGCGACACCGTGGCCTACGGTGCCTACCTCACCACCATGGGCGCCTGCGCCGACTGTCATACGCCGATGATCCAGGGCAAGCCCGACTTCACCCGCAGCTTTGCCGGTGGTCGCGAATTCCCTTTGCCCACTGGCGGTATCGCACGCTCGCGCAACATCTCGCCCGACCACGAAACCGGGATCGGGCGATGGACGCGCGAAATGTTCATCGCCCGCTTCAAGTCCTTCGATCTTCTGACCTACCGCCCCCCGACCGTGGTCCCCGGCGAGTTCAATACCGCGATGCCTTGGACCTATTACGCCGGGATGAGCACGGACGACCTGGGTGCGATCTACGACTTCCTCATGACGCAGCCGCCCGTGCGCAGCGAGATCGTGGCGTTTACGCCGCCAGCTGAGTAGCGGCTGCATTTCGTGCTGGTCGCGCACGCCCCCTCTGCCTCTAATGAAGACATGCGCGCCCAACTGGAAGCCGTCATCGCCGAACTGCGTCACCTGCGCCGGGAAGGGGTCGACTCCCTCTATCTCACGCCGGAGACGCTGAGCCAGCTCCGCGAGCGGGTGAGCGCTTTGGCCGCCGCCAGCCCGAAGACGCCGGCAGAGATCAAGCTGCCTCCCTTGCGCACGGCCAGCGCCATGACGTCTTCCGCCGACCTCAAGCTGGAGCTGCCGACGGTGGCCGAGGCCGCGCCCAAGCCCAAGGTCAAGGCGAGTGCCGCCCAGTCGAAACTGCCCGAGGCCCCCAAGGTCAAGCTGCCCAAGGGGAGCAAGCAGAAGCAGTGGGACGCCCTGCGCGAGCAGATTTACGCCGACCCCGTTTGCCACGAGCAGGCGGGCGACCCCGAGCGCGTGGTCTTCGGCGTGGGCAGCCTCGACTCCGACATCTTTTTCTGCGGCGAAGCCCCGGGCGCGGATGAGGAGATCCAGCGCGAGCCCTTCGTCGGGGCCGCCGGTCAGCTGCTGACCAAGGTGATCGGCGCGATGGGCCTCAAGCGCGAGCAGGTCTACATCGGTAACATCATGAATTGGCGTCCCTCACCGCCCAACCCCCTGCGCAAGGGCAATCGTCCGCCCACGCAGGAAGAGATGGCCTACTGTCTGCCATACCTGCGCGCTCAGCTCGATATCGTGCAGCCCAAGGTCATTGTCGCTCTCGGTGGCACCGCCATCAACGGCCTCATCCAAGGAGAAAAACCGCTCGGCGTCACCCGCACACGCGGAAACTGGCTCGACTTCCACGGAGTGCCGCTCATGCCGACCTACCACCCCAGCTTCCTCTTGCGCAACAGCACCATGGAGGCCAAGCGCCAGTTGTGGGAAGACATGCTGCAAGTGATGGAGCGGGTAGGGCTGCCCATTTCCGAAAAGCAGCGCGCCTTCTTTCAGCGGTAGAGCGACTTCTGTTTCACGAATTTCCCCCTTGTCATCAATCTGACTAATTTGTAATAGTTAAAAGTCTTGAAAGCCATAACTATTGCCTATGACGCTTACCCCGGCCGAGGCAGTAGGAGATGGAAGACCAGGTGCGCTGGCTCTTCCCTATGAAACGAAGAAACTACCCCGAAACCCTCCGGGTGGCCTCAGTTGCCGCCCTCTGTCTGCTCCTCAACCCCCTCCAAGCCCAAACCACTCAAACCCTCACCGCCAGTCGAGATGCCTACGTGCGCGCTGGCAGCAACGCCAGCAGCAACTACGGCACCGCGACGCAGCTCGTCGTCAAAAACGAAGGCGATACGAGCGACAATACCCGCGAGTCCTGGCTCGGCTTCGACCTCAGCGGCGTCAGCGGCACCGTTACGAGCGCAACCCTACGCGTCTACATCACCCAAGTTAACGCCTCCAGCACCCACAGTGTCCACTATGGTGACGACGGCTGGAGCGAGTCTGGCCTCACCTGGAACAATCAACCCACCTCCTACAGCCCGGCCCTCGACTCCGCCAGCCTCAGCAGCGGCGTCGAAGACTATTGGGTGGAGTACGACGTCACCTCTCGCGTGGCGACGGAAGTGGCAAACAGCAGCAGCCTCGCGACCTTCGTGCTCGTGGCGGGCGACAATGCCTACACGGTCTACGATTCGCGCGAGACGAGCAACGAGCCCGAGTTGGTGATCACCACGACTACCGCCACGCCAAGCAGTTCCACGCTTTACCCAACGGACGACACTTTTGTCCGCGCGGGCGCCAATGCCAATACCAACTACGGTACCAACACCGATCTGGAGGTGAAAGCCGAAGGCTCCACCAGCGACAACACCCGCGAATCGTGGTTGCAGTTCGACGTCGGCAGCCTCAGCGGCACCGTCACGGAGGCCAAGCTGCGGGTCTACCTCGCGCAGAGCAACGGCAACACCGTCCACACCGTCTCCTCCGCCAGCGACAGTTGGACCGAGAGCACGCTCACCTGGAACAATCGCCCCTCCGTATCGCTTGCACTCGACACCGCTTCGCTCAGCGACAGCGACGACGGCGTCTGGGTAGAATACGACGTCACCTCCTACATCGCTTCCGAGGTCGCCGCCAGTAACAGCGAGGCAAGCTTCCGCTTGGCGGGCAACAACAACGTCTACACCAAATATCGCTCCCGCGAGCACGCCAACCGCCCCGAGTTGGTTGTGACGCTCAACGGCAGCGGCGGAGGCGATCCCGACCCCGACACCGGGCTGGATCCCGATGCGCCGCCCAGCGAAAACTTTGACTTGAGCACCTGGAAGATCACCTTGCCCGACGCTTCCGAAAGGCAGGAATCCTGGGTGAATGCGGGCAACGAAAGCCCTGGCGAGTTCTTTACCGATCCCGGCAGCGGCGGCATGGTCTTCCGCTGCCCCAACATCGCGGGCAGCACCAGCGGCAGCAACTACTCCCGCACGGAGCTGCGCGAGATGCTGCGCGCCGGCAACACCAGCATCAGTACGCACGGTATCAACGGCAACAACTGGGTGTTCTCCACCTCCACCACGTCCAACCAGAACGCGGCGGGCGGCGTCGACGGTACCCTCACGGCCACCCTGCGTGTCGACCATGTCTCCACCACGGGCGACTCGGGCAAGGTGGGGCGCGTGATCGTGGGGCAGATCCACGCCTCCGACGCCGAGCCCTGCCGCCTCTATTACCGAAAGCTGCCGGGAAACAGCAAAGGCTCCATCTACTTCGCGCACGAGCCCAACATCGGCAGCACCCAGTGGTATGAGATGATCGGCAGCCGCAGCAACAGTGCCTCCAACCCCTCCGACGGCATCGAGCTGGGGGAGGTATTCAGCTACACCATCGACGTGGTGGGCAATACGCTGACCGTCACCATCAGCCGCGAAGGCAAACCGGACGTGGTCGAAACCATGAACATGAGCGGCAGCGGTTTTGCCAACGACTGGATGTACTTCAAGGCCGGCGTCTACAACCAGAACAATAGCGGTTCTACCAGCGACTACGCTCAGGCGACTTTCTTCGCCCTCAGCAACACGCACGACTGATCGGTTCGCCAACGTTACGTTTGCTTCAGCCTCCGGTACCTACCGGAGGCTTTTTGCGTGATAACGTTGGGTAAAGTAAACTTTTGGCACGGCCTGAAGGATTGGCTCCTAGTCATTAGGAATTCTGCTTTAATGTATTACAGTCAGAAATGGTAGCCTTTGATTTTGAAGCGATTCTAGACGAAACAGGTTCGCTTTCCTGGCCGTGATGCTCCTCACGCGCGGCCCATCCGCAGTAGGGAGACGACCTGCCAGGGAGCCTACCCGTTACCCCCCTCAAACCAGTTCGTCTCCATGAAAATACTCCCGACGCCCTTACCGGCGGGGCAGTGGGCCGTGCGCCTGCTTTTCGCCTGCCTCTCGATCCTGTGTCTGCTTTCACCCAGCCTGCTCTTGGCGCAGGAGACCGGCACCGTCCGCGGGCGGGTCCAGAACGCCTCCACCCAGGCCTACGTCCGCAACGCCATCGTCACGGTGGTAGGGAGCAATCAGGAAGTGCTCTCCACTTCGGGCGGCAACTACGTGATCTCGGGTGTCCCGGCCGGCACCGTCACGATTCGCGCCGCCTATTCGGGCCTCGAAACGACGGAGCAGACCGTCGAGGTGACGCCCGGCGAAACCGCTACCGCCAACTTCACCCTCCGCAGCGCCTTTGCCGCCACACCCTCGGCGGACGAGGACGACATCGTCGACCTCGAAGCCTTCGAGATTTCCAGCGAAGTCCGCTCCGGCAACGCCCTCGCGATCATGGAGCAGAAGGTGGCGATCAACCCGCAAAAGGTCATTGCCGCCGATTCGCTCGGCAACATTTCCGAAGGCAACGCGGGTGAGTTTCTCAAGCTCATGCCCGGGGTCTCGCTCGACTACGTGGAGGCCGACGCCCGGGCCGTGCGCATCAGCGGCCTCGCTCCCCAATACGGCAACGTGCTGCTCGAAGGGCTCTTCGTGCCCAACGCCGGCTCGTCCAATATCGCCACCGGCCGTACCTTCGAGTTTGAGCAGCTTTCGATGGACAGCGTCGAAATGGTCGCGCTGACCAAGACGCCTACCCCCGATCAGCCCTCGGCCCTCTCCGGCACCGTCAACCTCGTGACGAAGAGCGCGTTCGACCGCGACGGCGAGCACATCGAATACTCCCTCGGCCTCGCCACCAACTCCTATTACGCCTCGCTCCAGCAGACGGAAGGCTGGGACAGCGACAAGCACTACAAGCTGCTGCCCAACTATTCGCTCGAATACTCCAACGTGTTCATGGATGGAGACCTTGGCGTGGTCCTCGGCACCAGCAACCACCACACCATCGCCGCGCAAAAGCACATCTGGCTCTGGGCCAACGACTACAACACCAACCCGAACGACAACGACACCGAGATCCCCGTCTACAACTGGATCTGGCTGCAGGACGGGCCCAAGCCCACCCAGCGCAGCAACTACTACGGCCGCATCGACTACCGCTTCTCCGACCGCCTGACCGCCTTCTTCCGGGCCGACCTCAGCAAATACGAGTCGATGTTCTACAACCGCACGATCAGCCTGCGGCCCGATCAGGAAGCTCCCAACTTCGGCTACGATCTGGATCAGGAATATTCCATGACCAGCCAGACGGTCGCCAATGGCTCCATCGACATTGACTCCAACCAGTTTATGGAGAAGCTGGGCGACACCACGATCTTTACCGCCGGCCTCGAATACCAGCACGACAACCTCACCATCACCGGGCGCGTCAACTGGGGCAAGGCCCGCAACTGGTACGAGAACTTCGAGAACGGTCACTTCACCGACTATGCCGTGCGCCTCGATAACATTTCGTGGCGTTGGGACCGCGATTTTGAGGGCGATACCGGCCTGCAGTTTACCCAGCTATCGGGCCCCGACTGGCGCGACCACTCCAACTACAACTTCCAGGGTGGAGCCCAGTCCCTGGCCTGGCACGAGCGCAACTCCGAAGACGTCCAGTCGACCAGCCGCATCGACGTGGTCCACGACTGGCGCAACTGGAGCCTGCCGCAACAGTTGAAATACGGCGTGCTCTACAATCGGCGCGAGCTGGAGGTGCACCGCTATGGCGCCCTGCGCACCAGCTTTACCGGCCCCGACGGGGTGCTCGGCACGGCTGACGACCCCAACCCGGCGGACTACGTGCAGCACAACTACACGATGGACTTCGACGTCGGCACCAACCTCGACGGCATCCACCCCCTCAGCCCCTGGCAGCTCTATCAGCGCTACCGGGAATACCCCGGCGATTTTGTGGATAGCGCCACGGACAACGGGACCCAGCGCCGGCAGAACAACTGGTATTTCGAGGAAGAGATTTTCGGAGCCTACCTCACCGATGTCATCAGCCTAGGCTCGCTGGAAGTTGCGCCCGGGTTGCGCTACGAGACCTCGACTCCAACCGGGCGCGGCTACGACCGCCAGAATGACCGCCCGATCTCTCGTGAAGGCGACTCGGTCGACGTGCTGCTCAAGTATCTGCACCTGACTTACGACCTTACGGACACTCTCGTCCTGCGTGCTTCCTATCACGACTCCGTCACCCGGGCCAACATCGCCAACCTCATCCCCGGCATCTCGTCGATCGACGACACGGCCAAGACGATTACAGCGGCCAACCCCAACATCCAAGAGGAGCGGGCAAAGACCTTCTACTTCACCGTCGAAAAGTACTTCGAGCCGGTCGGCGTGTTCTCCGTCTCTGCCTTCCACCGCATTTGGGAAGACCGCCTCCTGGCGGGCAGCCAGATCACCCTCGGGCCAGATGGCTACCTCGGCGATACGACCTATGCCGGCTACACGCTGCTCACCAATACCAATGCCCGTGACTCGGTGAAACTCAACGGGATCGAGTTCGACTTCAACAAGCAGTTCGCCAACCTGCCACAGCCGCTCAACGGCCTCGGCATCTTTGCCAACGCGACCTTCCTCGATTACGACGACTGGCGCAACTTCCAAGGTTCACCCAAGATGACCGCCAACGGCGGCTTCAACGTCGAGATCGGCAAATTCTCGGCGCGCCTCAACGCCAACTACACCGGCAAGATCCTCAACACTCCCGGTGCCGCCTATGATGAAAATACCGGCCAGTGGAACTTCGCGGCACCCTACGTCAAGTATTACCAGAAGGAGCGCCTCTTCCTCGACTTGAACCTCGAATACGCCTTCAGCAGCCGCTACCGCATCTTCCTTGATGCGCGCAACATCACCAACGAGCCGTCGGTCTACACCTACCGCAACCACGAAGACAACTTCGAGCGCATCCTCAAGACCGGCACCATCTGGAAGCTCGGCGTCAAAGGCGTGTTCTAACCCCGCCTGAGCGCCAGCCCCGTCTCAGCCTTCCTCGCCTTGGGGAAGGCTTTTTTGCGCACGCAAGCGGCGCTCCAGTTGGGCCTCATAGAGGTTGTCAGGCTGCAGTTTATCGGTTGGGACTGCCTCGATCCACCAACCGCCTTCGGTCTCGCTTTCTTCCACGCCATCGAGCCCCACAAAGATCATGCTCGGCGGCCCAAAGTCGCGGCTGGGCGGCGTTACCGGCTGCTCCGCCCGCAGATTCCAAAACGTGCCCCAGCCGGCGCAGGGCAGGCCCAGCCCACGCCCGCCGCCGTGATACCAGACGCGCGTGCCCGCCCCGCAATCCACATCCGTAAACAGGTTTTCGAAAGGCGTGTCCTTGTGGTGATCGAGTGCCAGGTTGTCGCCGCGCCCGTTCGCGAAGACATTGCCTGATGCGTGCTCCAGTGAGAGGTCGTGGATGTAGCTCGTGCGCAGGTCGAAGCCCGTCACCAGGTTGTCCTCTGCGTGCTTGAGCTGGATCGCATGGTGCCCCGTGCAGGCGGTTATCTCCGCCTCTTCGCGCCCCCGCTCGGCATCGGCCGTGATCACGATCTGCTCCAGCGTGTTGCCGTAGGCCATGATGTTGATCCCGAGGTCGGCATTGTGAAGGCGCACATCCCGCACCCAGCAATCGGCCACATTTTTCAGCTCGATCGCGTTGGCACCCTTTTCCTCGAAATGGCCCTGATACTGGCCCGCAGGAAAGTGAAAGCCAATGCCCTCGATCCCGGACTCCCGCACCGTCGGCTCAAAGCGTTCGACTACCGGTTGCCACTCTGAGCGAGTAGGGAAGCGCAGGGGCCGGTCGAGCGTCACCCGATCGCCGTCGATGGCCACGATTCGCACGACTTGGCGGGCGTCGTAGGGCTTGCCGCGCGAGATGTCGCCCGGTTCGCCGTTGTAGAGGTAGGTCTTGAGGCTCTGGTCCTCGGTCTCGTGTGCGACGATGCGCACGCGTTGGCCAATCGCGAGCCCTTGGGATGATTCGACCCTCACCGCGCGGTCGCCGCGTTTGGCTTCGGCGCTGATCGGGGTCAGCACTTCGCTCTGGTAATCGCCCTCGATGGTGACAAAGCCGCCGCCGAAAGAGTAGGGCGTGGTAGGGCGGCCCTCGCTGGTTTTGGCGTCGGTGGGGAAGATCTCGTTCAAGCCCTTGGGGAACCACAGGATCGTGCGCTCCGGGCCGGCGCCGCGCAATACCACTTGGCTACGCTTGATCGACAGGGGCTGGGTAATCAGATAGCGCCCCACTGGCAAATAGACGGCGCCTTTGGATGTCGCGTCAATGGCGGCCTGGATTGCCGCCGAGTCGTCTGCCTTGCCATCGCCCACTGCACCGAAGTCGCGCACATTGGCCCCAGTCGGGACCTCCGGGAGAGCTTGTTCTCCCTGGTGGTAGCCAGCGCGGGAGAAATCAGGCAGGCGACTGTTCTCCGACCAGTTTTCGCCCTCCATTCCCCAGAGCCGCGAGGCCGCAGCATGGGCGGAAGTGGAAGCGAACAGGCACAGCAAAACAAGGAGGCGGGCAAGGGGTAACATCTCTAATATATATTACCTTTTGGTGCAAATCTCAACGCTATTCGCCGCCCACCGATGAAACAAAGAACCCCGGCGCGCCGTAGCGCCACCGGGGTAGATCTGTAGTAACCAGGCAAAGAGGAGGTCTTAGAATTCCAGTGAAGTGGAAATGTAGTAGGTGCGCGGCGAGACAATCCGGTAGGTCGAGACGCTGCCGTTGGGGTTGTAGCGGATGGCTTCGAGGCCACCGCTTTCGAACACGTCGCGGACGTTCAGCTGCACCTTCATGCGGAGATCTTCACCGATGTTGAAGCGGTAGGCGGCCCACATGTCGAAGGTGATGTCTGCATCTTGATGGAAGGGACGGTTCACGTCGTACTTCAGCTCTCCGTTGACGAGCTCACCGGCCCAGCCGACGACCTTCTTGTCTTCCCAGCGGGCGGAGCCCCCGATCATGAAGCCCTGCAGCGGACCTTCGGTGAAGCGGTAGGTGGCCAGGATGCTGGCGCGCCATTCCGGGTATTGCGGGGTCGGCTTGCCATCGAGTTCCTTCAGCAGGTTCAGGCCGTTGGCGATCCAGACGTTGGTGATTTCGGGGCCAGCCGGGCGACCCTGCCAGCGGATGTCCTGACCCGGCTTGCGCGGATCAAGGCCTGGGTCACCGGCCGTAAAGGGATACTCAGGATCGCTGCTGGCGAGTTCGCCATTCTCGGGGTTCACGCCGTTCCACCAGTCGACGGGCGGATTGTTGCCAAAACCATGAGACTGCGCGAACTCATCGTAGTTGTTCATCGTCGTCCAGACAGTGTAACGCTGGGCGGCCCATTCGGCAGTGGCGGGCGCGGCACCCTCGATGATGCTCTCCTGCTTGGAGGCGGCGATCTTGATGTTGAGGTTGCTGGTCGGGTTGTAGTCGATGGTGAACTCCGTGCCCTTCGACTTGACGTTGCGCACGTCATTGAAGCGCTGCGTGGTATCGCGCAGCGGCACAGGGGGCTCTACCGGATAGCGCGCTAGCTCATAGAGCTCGTCAACATAATCTTGGGTGGCAACGTTGGCCGGGTCGAAGAAGTCGAGCGTGCCGAAGGGCAGGCCGTCGCGCAGCTCGATGTTCCATTCCCAAAAGTCCATCACGCCCCAGTTGCTTTCGTTCTCCATCCGCTGGAGGCGCTGGGTCATCGTGGTGGTGTCGCCTCCATGGCGAGCATTGTAGGCAGTCTGCTCATACCAGTTCACCTTTACGTGCAGCTTGTTGTCGAGCAGCGCCATGGTGAAACCATAGTCCTGGCCTTCGCCGTTCGGGTCGGGCAGGATTTCGCCATACAGGTTGTATTCCACTTGGGCGGGCTCAAACGAATCGGACTCGTTGTAGAAGACGCTGAAGCCTTCCAGCCAGGTCGGGGCCCACTTCTGGCGCAGGAACGGGTGAACGACGACGCCCTTGGTGGTGGTGGTGCCGTCTGCTTCCGTCCAGTCATCCGGGAAATTGTCTAGGAGCATGTAGGCGTCGCGCGCACCCCAGAGCGGATCATCGTAGGCGTAGCCGTTCGATTCATCCATGCGGATCGAGTTGCCGGGGTTCTTGGCCTGGCGAGACTCCAGCTTGTCGTAGCGCCAACCCAAGGTGGTGACGATGCGGTCTTCCCAGAAGAAGCTCTGGACGGCGGTCGCATAGGAAGTCAGCTTCTGCTGCTCATGGCTGGCGTTGTCCGTCAGCGCGAAGGCCCAGTCCGCTTCATTGGTCTCCCAGGCGCCCACCGGGCGGCCACCGGAAACGGGGTAGGAGGGGTCCGCCGCACGCTTCGTCGGGCTGTTGATGTCCCAGACGAAATGGCGCAGCGGGGCGCTCGGCATAACTGGGCCGTAATAGTCTCCCCAGCTGGGGAAGTAGCCGTATTGGATGGATTGGCCCGAGCCATAGAGCACGTTGGTGCTGTTGTCGCCCATGTAGTAGCGCACGGGCCGGTTTTTGACCGGGTTGGGCTGCGAGGCCAGTTCCTTGTAGGTTCCGTCCGCGTTGATGTCCATCCAGTACGGGTTCTTGGTGATGACCCGTGGGGTGAAGGCAATCTGTTCTTGAGAGGTCTCGTTGAATTGGGCGAGCCCCATGATGTTGTGGCGGCCGAGCCAGGAGATTAGGCTATTGTCGTTCTCGGTAAAATCGAGATTCCAGGCCACCGTTCCACGCCAGGTGTCGGATTCCTGGTCGCGCATGTAGTAGCGCGGCTCATAGCCCCCGTCCATGAAGGGGCGGCCAAAGTTCTCGTTCACGGTGCCGTCGAGGTTGTGGGTGTTCACGTCCACCCGCAGCTTCATGTTACCGGACGACAAGTCGTTGATGTAATTGTGGTCGAGTTGCTCCCGGTGGTAGCCCAGCTCAACGAACAGATTGTCGAGGATCTTTTGCTCCAGCGAGAACTCATAGACGTGCCCTTCGCTGTCGAAGAAATTGGCGGCTGCCAGATTCAGCTCTTCGTAGTCGTAGATCGACTTGTCGCTAACACCCGGGGTGATGTAGCCGGGGAATTCGCCCGACTTTTGTTCATACGGGCCGTCGGAGGTGAAGAGACGCTCGGGCTGATTTGGGCCGGTAACGCCGGGGAAGTAGTAGCGGATCTTTCCGCCGGGCTCGCTGTCCAGATTCAAGTCGCGGCGCGTGCCCAGCTGCCCCTGCCACCGCCCAATTACCTGCCCGCGGTCGACCAGGGTAATGGCATTGGTCATGTTCGGGTCGGGGGCCAGACCGGGCATCTGGTCCTTGTAGAGCTCCGGGTAACGCGTCCAGGTCGAGAAGGCGTAGTTGTTCGTCACGGTCTCGGTGCGACCGTTGTCGTAAGTTGCGGTTAGCGTGGTGGGGTTCCAGGCGGGGCGACCCGCTTCGATCCAGGGAGTCACCAGATCCATCGCGGTGATGGAGGCAGCGCGTTGCGCTTCGTTGTCGTAGTGCTCGTAGCTGGCGCGGATCGTTGTCCCCTTCCAAGGCTCGTAGGTCACCGTGGCATATTGGCGGCGGGTCCGGTCGAAAGCCGGTTCTTGTTGGATGCCTTTGTCGTGGTAGAGGGCGGCGACGCGGATCGCCAGCTTGTCTTTCAGCACCGTTGCGTTGTAGTCAAACGAGGTCCGGACATCTCCCCAGCTTCCGAGGCGGAATTCTACCTTGCCCTTGTTGCCGCCGATATTCGCGCGGGAAGGGGTGGAATTCACTAGGCCCGAGGGGCTGCCCAGGCCGTAGAGCACGGAGTTGGGGCCCCGCTGAATCGTCAAGGCCTCCACATTGTAGGAGTCGAGCGGGATCTCGCGGATGCCGACGTAGTAGTTACGTGCGATGTCTACGCTACCCAAGCCACGCATCCGGTTGGAAGACGTCGGCGATTGTTGGGTGTTGTCCGTTACAGCGCCGCTGCGGTCGGTGGAAAAAGAGGTGTAGGTATGGGTGCCTTCGGTGCTCGCCTCGTAGAGGAAGACGTCGTTGAGGTCGGTCGCGGCGGTGTCTTGTAGCTGCTGGGCCGTCACCACCGTGATGGCGGAGGCCAGGTCCTTCAGTTGCGAATTCATGCGGGTGCCAGCCAGCGTGCTGGAGGCGTAATAGCCTACGTCGTCTTCCGAGGCTTGGACTTCAAACGGAGACAGTTCGAAAACCTGCTCGTCATCCCGAGGCGAGGTTTGCTGCGCCAGCAAGGCGCCGGGACCAACCAGGATGAGGGCAGACAGGAGGGAGAGATGGCGCCACTTCAGGGGCGCGACATTGCAGTTACTCATTGGGGTGGGTTTGGAGTTTGAGGCAAATCAGCATTTCTAAAAGGCGTTAGTTGTGCCTTTTGGAGGCACAGGTGAAGCAACCGTCGTAGAATCGCTGATTTTTTTGGGGAAAGGGTCGCGGCAGGAAGGGCGGGGTAGATGGGGTGTTGCTCAGGGCTCCTGCTTTGAAACCTGCTTATCGGATACGTAAAAGTTTTTTGGCGAGCAATTGCGCTGCAGGTCGCATTGTTGACTTGACCGCAGCTTTTACTCAAGCTCCGCTCGTCACGACTCCTAACCCCCTCTGTTACCCCGTATGGCTGAGAAAGTTACCCTAGAAGACTTGGCCCGGATGGCCGGCGTCCACCGCTCCACCGTCTCCCTGGCCCTGCGCAACCACCCCCGGATCTCGACCGCCATGCGCGACAAGATCCAGCAGCTTGCGCACGAACACGATTACCGGATCAACCCCCTGGTGGCGGCGCTGATGCAGTCGCGCCGCAGCGGCACGGAAACGCGACATGTGACGCTCGCCTTCGTCACCGTCTACCCTACGCGCTATGGCTGGCGCCCCTCGCACCACTCCCGGCCTGATTTCTACCCCGGAGCCGTCGAGCGGGCCCGCGAGCTGGGCTACTCACTCGAACACTTCTGGCTGGCCGAACCGGGGATGACGACCGAGCGCTTTTGCGATATCCTCGCCACCCGTAACATTCATGGCTTGCTGATCGGGCGCTTGCCCCCGGGCCTCAGTGAGATCGACTTGCCGTGGGAGCGCTTCTCATCGGTCGCGCTCGGCATGACGTTGCGCTCGCCGCAGCTCAACTTCGTGACCGAAAACCACTTCGACACCGCCTGGCAATCCATGCGGCAGTGCTACCAGCGTGGGTGTCGCCGCATCGGCTTCGTTTTCTCCGAAGAAGACGACAGCCCGCGCGTCGGCAACCAGTGGCTCTCCGCCTACCTGGGCTTTCACGCCAAGCGCTTTCCCGACGAGGCACCGCGCGTCTGCCCGCAGTCGCCGCCGACCGAGGAGGAGTTTGCGGAATGGTACCTGCGGGAGCGCCCACGCACCATTTTGGCTACGCATGCCGGCCCTGTGTTGCGCTGGCTGGAAAAGCTGAACGTAAAGGTGCCCGACGACGTGGCGTTGATCGACTTGCAGGCCGACCCGGAGCTGGGCTGCGCCGGCGTTTTCTATGAGCCGGCGCGCATCGGGATGCTCGCAGTCGAGATGCTGATCGGCCTGCTGCACCGCAACGAGACGGGCATCCCCGACCATCCGCACGAGACGCTGCTCTCGGGCCGCTGGCGCGATGGCTGGTCGTTGCCGGAGCGGTTTTAGCGCTTGCGCAACAATGCGCACAGGCGGTTGGGTTGAGTAGCACGGTCCGGGTGCGTAGAGAACAGGCATTCGGTTTTCCTTGCCGAATATACCTACCCCTCTTTTTGAGCCTCGCACCCCATGAGCGCCTCTCCTTCTTCTGCCAAGTCAGCTGGCGGTCAATATCGCTGGCTGGTTTGCGTGCTTCTCTTTCTTTCCGTCGCCGTCAACTACATTGACCGCCTCGTCATCAGCATCCTCAAAGCCCCCCTCAGCGAGCAACTCGGGTGGAGCGATGCCGATTACGGGCACATTGCCGCCGCTTTTTCCTTTGCCTACGCCTTCGGCTACCTCCTGGGCGGGCGCCTGATCGACCGCCTGGGCGTGAAAAAAGGCCTGCCGATCTTCGTCACCGCCTGGAGCTTTGCTGCAATGGCGCATGGCCTCTGCGGCTTCCTCAATGTGGCCGATGAATTTCGTCTCACCTACCCTTGGTTTTCGTGGGCCGAAGGTGGCTTCGTCATGTTGACGCTGGCGATGCCGATGACGGCGGCAGGCTTCATGTTTGCCCGAATCGCTTTGGGGTTGACCGAAGGCGGCAACTTCCCCGGTGCCATCAAGGCCGTGGCAGAATGGTTCCCGGTCAAGGAGCGCGCGCTGGCCACCGGCATCTTCAACACCGGCACGACGGTCGGCGCGGTGCTGTGCCCGATCCTTGTGCCCTGGATCTACAGCCACCTCGGTTGGGAAGCCACCTTCTATGCCACCGGCGGCACTGGCCTGCTCTGGCTCGTCGCCTGGTGCTACACCTACGAAGTCCCGGCCAAACACAAACGCCTCTCCGAAGCCGAACGCGCCTACATCCTCGACGGGCAGCCGGTTTTTGAAGAAAAGGCGCGCAAGGTGCCATGGCTGGCCTTGCTCGGCTACCGCCCCGTCTGGGCCTTCATGTTGGCGAGCATTCTCGCCGGGCCGGCTTGGGGCTTCTACCAGTTTTTCATCCCCGACTTCCTGCAAAAGCAGTTCGATCTGGAGCTGCAGAACACCGGGTGGGCCACGAGCGCCTTTTACATCATCGCCTCCATTGGCGGCGTGGCGGGTGGTTGGCTGGCTGGCTTTCTGATGAACAAGGGCTGGTCGATCAACTCCGCGCGCAAGCTCTCGCTCCTGATCTGCGCCTTGGCGGTCGTGCCCGTTTTCATCGCCCCCTATGCGCCCAATGTAGTGCTGGCGATCCTCATCGTGGGGGTGGCCGGCTCCGCTCACCAAGGGTGGTCGTCGAACCTCTTCAGTGTGGTGTCCGACACCATGCCGAAGGAGACGATCAGCTCCGTTGTGGGGCTGGGCGGCTTTGTCTGCTACTTCACGGGCGGTTTCGTGAACGAGTTCACCGGGCAGATCCTGCAGCGCACGGGCAGCTACGTCGCCGTTTTTGCCTACTTCTCCGGCATGTATGTGCTGTCGCTCCTCGCCATCCAATTGCTGGTGCCCGTCATTGGCCTGCGCCACGTCAAAGCCTAGCCCCCTTACGATGTTCTTTCTACTCCGGCCACTTTCCCGCCTTTTCCTCTGCCTGCTGGGTATCTCCATCTGTTCGCTGGCGCAGGCCCGGCTGCTCACCGACATCGAATACGGGCGTGCCGGTGAAGTGCCGCTGTTGCTCGACGTGCACGTGCCGGAAGGGCAGGGGCCCTTTCCGGTCGCCATTCTCGTGCATGGGGGAGGCTGGGCCAGTGGCGATAAAAGCGGAGCCGACCGCCCCAACAGCGGCGCCGACATTTCCCCGTGGTTCGACGGCCTGTCGGACAAGTTCGTCTGGTTTTCGATCAACTACGGCCTCGCGCCGGAGCACCGCTGGCCGGCCTGTCTCGAAGATACCTTTACGGCCATCCGCTGGGTCAAGGCCCACGCGGCCGACTATGGCGGCGACCCTGCCCGAGTCGCCATGGTGGGGCACTCCTCCGGCGGGCACCTCGTGGCCATGGCTGCCGCTCTGGGCGGGCCGGCAGAGCGTGTGCAGGCCGTCGTCGGTTGCGCCCCGGTGACGAGCTTCGAGCAAGACCTGCCCCAACGCGGTGGGCTCAGCCGTGCCCTGCAAGACCTCTTCGACCGTCCGCAAGAGGTGACGCCTGAGGCGCTGGCCATCCTGCGCGGCACCCAGCCGATCAACCTCATCAGGCCCGGCCTGCCGCCGTTTCTGCTGGTGCATGGCAGTGCCGACCGCACCGTGCCGCTGGCGCAGTCGATCGCCTTTCAACAGCGCCTGCAGACCTACGGTGTGCCCTGCGACCTGCTCCTGCTCGAAGACGCCCCGCATCGCCTCACCCAGTGGAACGACTACGACCCGCAATGGCTGCCCAGGATGGCCGCGTGGATGGAGCGCACGCTCGCCGGCCATGAAGCCGGGCACGTCTATACCGATGCGGCGGGTCAGTCGCACCGGTACCACGCACTGGTCGCCGCCGACGGCAGCGGCACCCACCGGACGGTGCAGGCGGCCATCGACGCCATGCCCCCGCGCTCCAGTTGGCAACAACCCTGGATCGTGCTGGTCCAACCCGGGACTTATCGGGAGCGCCTGCAGATCGGGCCGGAGAAGCACTTCCTTGTGCTGCGCGGGATCGACGCCGCCCAAACCGTCATCACTTACGACCTCAGCGCCGGCCACAAAGGCCCCGATGGCAACCCGATCGGCACCGGAGCCACCGCGACCGTGCGCGTGGACGCCAGCGACGTGTTGATCGAAGACCTGACGTTAGAAAACAGCTTCGGCGTCGGTTCGCAGGCCCTTGCGCTCCGGCTGGAGGGAGACCGCGCGATCCTGCGCCGCTGCCGCCTGCTCGGCCATCAGGACACCCTTCTCAGCAACACCGGTCGCCACTACTTTGAAGACTGCTATATCGCGGGCACGGTCGATTACATTTTTGGCGGGGCCACGGCCTACTTCGAGCGCTGCGTGCTGCATTCGCTCTCCGACGGTTACATCACCGCGGCCTCAACACCGCAGGACCACCCGCATGGCTACGTGTTCCACAACTGCCGGGTGACGGCTGAGACGCCGGAGGTGCGGATCTACTTTGGCCGCCCGTGGCGCGACTACGCGGCGGTGACATTCCTCCACACGCAGTTGCCGGCCAACATCCGCCCCGAAGGCTGGCACAACTGGCGTCAACCCGCCCGTGAGCAGACCAGCCGCTATTTTGAACATGCCAGCACCGGCCCCGGTGCCGACAAAGCCCAGCGCGTGCCCTGGGCGCATACCTTGAGCCCGAAAGAAGCCGCGCAGTTAACCCCGCTCCACGTCCTCGGCGGTGCCGACGGCTGGAACCCCTTTAACATCACCGCCCCGTAATCCCCTTTCACATGAGTCTGACCCGCGCCACCGAAACAGCCCATCAGGCGACCGGCCCCTGGATACCCGACCTCGGCGATGGCACCTATCAAAACCCGGTCCTTTACGCTGATTACTCCGACCCCGATGTCATCCGCGTGGGGCAGGACTACTGGATGACGGCCTCCAGCTTTTGCCACCTTCCCGGCCTGCCGATCCTGCACTCCCGAGACATGGTCAACTGGGAGCTCGTAACCCACGCGCTGCCCCGCCTGACCCCGGCGGAGGCCTATGAACGCCACCAGCCCGGCTGCGGGGTCTGGGCCCCGGCGATCCGTCACCATGCGGGCAAGTTCTGGATCTTCTATCCCGACCCCGATTACGGCATCTTCGTCGTCACCGCGACCGACGCACGCGGCCCCTGGTCGGCCCCGCATCTACTCAAGGGCGGTCGCGGTCTGATCGACCCATGCCCCCTTTGGGCCGAAGACGGGCGTGCCTGGCTCGTGCACGCCTGGGCGCGCAGCCGCTCGGGTATCAACAACATGCTGACGCTGCACGAGATGGCGCCCGACGGCAGCGGCCTGCTCGACGACGGCAAAGTCATCATCGACGCCAACCAGATGGAGGGCTGGGACACGCTCGAAGGCCCCAAGCTCTACCAGCACGGCGGCTGGTACTGGGTCTTCGCCCCGGCTGGTGGCGTGGCGACTGGCTATCAGGCGGTTTTCCGGTCTCGGAACCCTCACGGCCCCTACGAAGCCCGCATGGTGCTGGAACAGGGCGAGACACCGGTCAATGGCCCGCACCAAGGGGCGTGGGTGGATACGCCCGAAGGCGAGCACTGGTTTTTCCACTTTCAGGAGCTGCAACCTTATGGCCGCATTGTGCACCTCCAGCCCATGCGCTGGCGCGAAGACGGCTGGCCGGTGATGGGGGAGGCGGACGATATTGCCACCTGCGGCGTGCCTGTCTTGATCCACCCCAAGCCCGCCCTGCCCGCGCAAAAGGTGGCCGTGCCGCCCACTTCCGACGACTTCAGCTCTGGCCAGTTGGGGCGGCAATGGCAATGGCAGGCCAACCCGCAACGCAGCTGGGCCAGCTTACCGGGCGGTAGCACGGGCCTACGTTTGGCGTGTGTGCCGCAGCTGGAGCCCAGCCTCTGGCAAGCCCCGCAGTTGCTCCTGCAAAAATTCCCCGCCCCGGCCTTTACCGCCCGGACGGTGCTGGACCTGCAGGCCGTGAGCACGGGCGATCAGGCTGGCCTGATCGTCTTCGGCTACGACTATGCCTGGGCCGGCCTCGTGCAGGCCAGCGAGGGGCTGAAGCTGGTCATGCGCCTCTGCCATGAGGCTGAAAGCGGAAGCCCGGAGCGCGAAGAGATCGAAATGCCGGCCCCAGCGGAGGTCTGCCACCTGCAAGTCGTGGTCGCGAAGGGTGGGGCCTGCCGCTTTGCCTGGAGCATCGACGGCACCGTTTACCAGCCCATCGGGCCAAAATTCCAGGCTCGCGAAAGCCGTTGGGTCGGTGCCAAGGTGGGGCTCTTTGCCGCCAGCAACGAACGTCGCCCGGCCGGTCACGCGCATTTCCAATACTTTACCATCGCCTAGCCTTCCCATGTTACCCCTACGTCTTCCTCTCCTCGGCGTATTTTGCGCCACCCTCGTGCACCTCGTCACCGCCGTTTCCACCCCCTCTTACACCCAAGACGGGCGGCTCTGGGGCGGTGATCCCATCGCGCCGATCAAGGCCCCCTTTAGCATGCCCGAGCTGCAACGTCCGGACTTCGGGTCCCACGTCGTCAATATCCGCGACTACGGGGCCAAGGAAGGGGGCAAGATCAAGAACACCGAAGCTATCGCCAAGGCCATTGCCGCATGTGCGGAGGCAGGTGGCGGTCGCGTGGTGGTCCCTGCCGGCAAATGGCTGACAGGCCCCATCCACTTCAAGAGCAACATCGAGCTGCACCTTGCTGAAGGCGCAGAAGTCATCTTCAGCGACCGCTACGAAGATTACTTGCCCGTGGTGCTGCAGCGCGTTGGCGGCATCGAGATCTACAACTACTCGCCGCTCGTCTACGCCCGCGACTGCGAAAACGTCGGCATCACCGGGCCGGGCAAGCTCAACGGCAACGCCGAAGCCTGGTGGGGCTGGAAGAAAAAGGAGTCCTCCCGCGTCTTCCAATCCGGTGCGCAGGGTATTCCCGTGGAGGAACGTATCTTTGGCACGCCGGAAGATGCCGTGCGCCCCAGCTTTGTCGTGTTTCTCAACTGCCGCAACGTGTTGATGGAAGGGTTTACGATCGGCAGCGGCCCCAACTGGACGATCCACCCAATCTACTCCGAGAACATCATCATCCGCCGCGTGCAGGTGCTGACCGACGGGCCCAATAACGACGGCATCGACCCCGACTCCTGCCGCAACGTGCTGATCGAGCACTGCGTGTTCGACACCGGGGACGACTGCGTGGTCCTCAAGTCGGGCTACAACCAGGACGGTTGGCGTGTGGGCAAGCCGACCGAAAACGTGGTCATGCGCTGGTGCTCGTCCAAACGCGGGCACGGCGGCCTCGTCATCGGCAGCGAAATGTCGGGCGACGTGCGCAACGTCTACATGTACGAATGCGAATTTGAAGGGACCGACCGTGCCGTGCGTCTCAAGTCCCGCGCCGACCGTGGCGGGGTGGTCGAAAACGTCTGGGCCGAGAACCTGAAGGTCAAGGACATGCAATACGAAGTCGTGATCCTCAACATGGATTATTCGGCCGACAAGAGCGCGATCACCAACCCGCACCCGCCTGTCTTCCGCAACATCCATATCCGCAACATCGAAGGCGACGGCGCGCCCGAAGCCATCAAGATTGTGGGCATGAAGGATTCCCTGATCGAAGACGTTACTTTTGAGAACATCCGGATCCGCTCCCAAAAGGGCGCGTTCCTCCGTAACGTGACCGATGTGACCTTCGAGAATGTCGAGATCAACCCCTCGGAGGGCGCCGCTTTTATCCTCGACCACGCGACCGATGTGACGATCCGCAACGCCACGGCCACGCCAGGCACCGCCGCTTTTGTGCGCCTCGAAGGCTCCGAGCCGAGCGATGTGGAGATCAAGGCCAGCAAGCTCGAAGGAGCCAGGGAAGCCGCCGTGATCGGGCAGGGGGCGCAACGCAGCTCGGTCGTGATCAAGCCGTAAGCCGAGCCGCCTGCCAGCTTTTTCAAAAAATCAACGCCGCACGATCCCCAGATCGTGCGGCGTTTTTTACTACTCTCACACTGCGTGAGTTGCCTGTATTACTTACTCCACTGCTGCTGAATGATTACTCACAAAAGGTTGGACCACGCGGAAGTAGCGGGGGCTGCTACTCTCGACGGTTGCCGTGGCTGCGCCGTGCGAGCCCGCCTCCACGCCGTCCTGGGCCTGCCAGAGCGTTCCGTTGGTCGAGGCTTCCAGGCGGCAGTCGTTCGGATAATTGCTCCACTCGAGGGAGACTTCGCCATTGCCGACCAATGCCTCGAATGAGCGTGCCGGGAAGGCATGGACTACGAGGCTGTTCAGGTAGTCTTCCAGGGCCGTGTAGCCGTTGCCATCAAGGTCGCCATTACGGTCGGCCGCGTTGTTCGGATCGAGACCGTAGGCGAGCTCCCAGGCGTCGGGCATGCCGTCGTGGTCGCTGTCGTCGGGGGGCGGCAGCGAGGTCAGCTCCGGAAAACCGCCCACTTCGCTCTGTGAGTCGATAATGCCGTTGTTGCCGTAGGTGGCCGTGCCGGTGGCGACTTCGTTCAACACCCGCTCGTCGATGGCATCCCGCTTCGGCACCATCGCACCGCCATATTGCAGCACATAAGCGTAGGCGACCTCTGCCGGTTGTTGAGTCAAGGGCGGGGAGGCAAACGGCTCGTCTTCGCGGATCCCCGCCTTCAGCTCGTCGCTCAAGCCATCGACCCCTCGCCAGTTGTCGGCGGTCGTCTCGGGGGTACCCTCGGTGATGTTGCCCGCGATGTGATAGCGGCTGTAGATCAGGCTGCCGTTGGGCGCGTCGTCGGGGTAAGTGATGCGGTCGGCCTTGTCGCTGGAGGTGGCGGGCCCTGGCTTGAAGTAGTTGTTGACCATGTTGAACGAACTCAGGAAGCCGTCCGACGTAGGTTCGCCGCCATAGCTGCTGTTGCCGCCCCAGTTGTAGATCACATTTGCGCGCATGTCGACCTGGTCCACGGCGGCCTCGCCGGTGAGGGCGGCATTGCCGTTAAAGCGCGGGTTGCGGCTGGCATGGTGGGCGAGCAGGTTGTGGTGAAACGTGGCCCCCTGGCCGCCCCAGATGCCGCCGTAGCCGTGCGCATCCTTGCTGTGCAGCGAGCGGTTGAGGCTCTCCGCGATCACGCACCACTGCATCGTGGTGTTGCGGTTGCGGTAGAGGCTGGCGCATTCGTCGATCGACCACGAAAAGGAGCAATGGTCGATCATCACCTGCTCTACGTCGCGGCAAAATACGGCATCGCGCCCATCCGCGCCGTCTGCGCTCCCCTGATCGCCCACCCGCACGCGGATGAAGCGCACGATCACGTTGTCGGCGCTGATCTGCAGGGTGTAATTGGCGAGCGTGATGCCGTCGCCCGGCGCCGTCTGCCCGGCGATGGTGATGTTGTCGTTGCGGATGCGCAGGTTCGACTGCAGGGGGATCGTGCCGGAGACGCGGAAGACGATGGTGCGTGCACCGGAGGCTTCGACCGCTGCGCGCAAACTGCCAGCGCCGCTATCGTTGAGGTTGGTCACCTCATACACCGCACCGCCTCGACCGCCGGTGGTCATGGCACCATAGCCCTCTGCCTCGGGAAAGGCGGGGACTGCTGCGCTGAGCTGGGAGAGGGTGGAACATAGAAAAAGGGAGGCGAGACGAATGCTCTGGTGGGGTAAAGGAGCTTTCATGAAGAACGGGTTGGGGTAGGAAGGATGAGACGCCGAAGTGACGGGGTTGTTTGCAGGGTAACTGGTTTCAGGTTGACCACAATCGGGCGTTGGTGCGCATCGTTGCGCAGCCTTCGCGTGATGACATCCACCGCTCTGGATGCGCTTCCTCTCAAATGATGGAAGGCTGCATTTGGTGTCTTGACTCGGAGCAGTGGCTCGCCCACACTTCCAAATTCTTTCGCTCCCATGGTGTAATGGATAGCACGCGGCCCTCCGGAGGCCTAAGTTGGGGTTCGAGTCCCTATGGGAGCGCCATTTTGCCGCCACGCGGCAGCCAGCAAATAAGGCAACGCAGCAAACGAAGTCTCGCTCACCATTATCGGCTTTCGTTTTCTCCGTTGCCTTTCGTGTTTTTGTCGAGCCCATGTCGTTATCCATCAGCCCTTCACCTGTAGAGACTCCTGTGCGCGTGCCCGAAGTGCTGGCCCCTGCAGGCAACTGGGACTGTGCCCGGGCGGCGGTCGAAAACGGGGCCGACGCGATCTTCTTTGGCCTCAACCGCTTCAACGCACGGATGCGGGCCGACAACTTTACCGAGGCCGATCTGCCGGAACTGATGGCCTACCTGCACCGCCGGGGTGTCAAGGGCTATTTGACCTTCAACACGCTCGTCTTTGCCGACGAGGTGGCGGAGGCGGAAGATTTCCTGCGCTCGGCCATCGCGGCGGGAGTGGATGCCGCCATCGTGCAAGATGTGGGCGTGTGCCGCCTGATTCGCCGAATCTCGCCCGATTTCCCGATCCACGCCAGCACGCAGATGAGCGTGACGAGCGATGCGGGCGTCGAGTTTGCGAAAGAGCTGGGCGCGTCGGTCGTGGTGGTGGCGCGGGAGTGTTCGATTGCGGAAATCGAAAAGATGCAAGAGGCCCTCAAAGGTCGTGAGACTTCCGTGCCTTTGGAAGTGTTCGTGCATGGCGCGCTCTGTGTGGCCTACTCCGGCCAATGCCTGACATCCGAAGCCCTCGGCGGGCGTTCAGCCAACCGCGGCGAATGCGCACAGGCCTGCCGCCTGCCTTACGAGCTGGTCTCCGACGGCGAGCTGCAGGACCTGGGAGACCGGAAGTATCTCCTGAGTCCCCAAGACCTGGCGGGTGTGGACGTGATCCCGGGCCTGATCAAGGCTGGGGTGGCGTCCCTCAAGATCGAAGGGCGCCTCAAGCGTCCGGAATACGTCGCCAGCATCACCCGCGTTTATCGGCAGGCGGTGGACCGTGCGGTAGCGGCGCTCGGGGAGCAAAAGTCGGCCGATACGACCACCCCAGAGGAACGTTACGAACTGGAGATGGCCTTTTCGCGTGGTCTTTATACCGGCTGGCTGAGCGGGATCGACAATCAGCAACTCGTGCACGCCCGATTTGCGAAGAAGCGCGGCTTTTTCCTCGGCGAAGTGCGCGAGGTGCGCGGCCAGCGCGTGGCCGTGCAAGGGCTGGCACACGTGCAACCCCAAGATGGCGTGGTTTTCGATCTGGGCCGCTCGGAAGAGGGCGAAACCGGTGCCCGCGTGCAAGCGGTGGAGCAAAAGGGCGGGGTGACGTGGCTTTCGTTCCAGGGCCAGCACCTCGATTGGAGCCTGGTCGAGCCCGGGGCCAAAGTGTGGAAGACGAGCGACCCTTCGCTCGACAAACGTCTGCGCCAGAGCTTTGAGACCGAGCAGCCCAACCACCGGCGTCCGATTCGCTGGACGGTGTTTGGCCATGCGGGAGGCCCGTTGTCGCTCGAAGGACGCGACGAGCGGGGCAACGTCGTGCGCGAAAGCTCGGCCCTGCCGCTGGAAGTGGCGCAAAAGCAGCCGCTCGACCAGGAGCGACTGGAGAAACAGCTTGGTCGCCTCGGAGACAGCCCCTTTACCCAAAGCAGCGTCGACAACCAGTTGGAGCCGGGCCTGATCCTGCCGGTAAGCGAGCTGAACCGCCTCCGCCGCGCGGTGGTCGATCGCCTGCTGGAAGTGCGGGCGCAGCCGCCGCGCTGGGAGGTCCGCGATGAGGAGGTGACGCCTACGCTTTCCTTCGCGCGTGAGCCGCAGGGCTCGGTGACGCCCGAGCTGGTGCTGGTGGTGCGCGATCTGGGGCAGCTCCATGCCGCGCTGCCGCTTGTCCACCGCGATATCTACGCCGAGTTCGAAGACCCCAAGCGTTTCCGCGATGCCATGGCCGCCGTGCGCGCCTACCGCGAGCAGACGGGCCGCGAAGTCCGCCTGTGGGTGATGCCGCCGCGCATGTACAAGATGGGCGAAGACTACGTGATGCGCATCTGCCGCAGTGCCGAGCCCGACGGGTTCCTCGCGCGGAACCACGAGCACTTGCGCGCGTTGCCGGGCGATTACCGAGTACGGGGCGACTTTTCGCTCAACGTCTCCAATGCGCTTACCGCCGATTACCTGCGCGAGCGCTTCCATCTGGAATCGCTCACCGCCAGTTACGACCTCAACGTGGGGCAGCTGACGGCCTTGCTGGAGAGCGCGCCGCCGGAATGGTTTGAGGTGACGATTCACCAGCACATGCCGCTCTTCCACATGGAGCACTGTGTGTTCTGTACCTTCCTCTCCAGCGGCAAGGACTACCGCGACTGTGGCCGCCCGTGCGAGAAGAAGCGCGTGCACCTGCGCGACCGGACCGGGGCCGAGCACCTGCTGCGGGCCGATGCCGGTTGCCGCAATACGCTCTACAACGCCCGCACGCAGACGGGGGCCGAATTTGTGCCGCATCTGCTCAAGCTGGGCGTCCGCCGCTTTCGCGTGGAGTTTATCGACGAGAGCCCGAGCGTGATCCGCGATACGGTGCAGCGCTACGAGCGCCTGCTCAGCGGCGAGATCGACGGCGAAACGCTCTGGCGCGAACTCAACCTCGTCAGCCAGCTTGGCGTCACCCGCGGCACCCTGCGCACCAGTGGCGTGCGGGTCGGGTAGGGCCTCTTTAGCCCCGCACCGGTTCGACCTTGTAGGCTTTTACGCGCACGTCGTCGATGTAGCAAACGTGGTCGGGCGGACGCACGGGGGCGGGCACTCTCGCCTGCGCTAAGGGCGTCAAATCCCAGCGTTCCAGCTCAGCCGGGCGAAAACGGTAAGGCTCATGCGCCACCTGACCTCGGTAAAAGCGCCCCTCGTGTTCGCTGATGAGGTAGTAACGCTCCAGCAGGAAAAACTCGAGGGATCCCGGGCGCGCTTCTACGGGCTCGACTGGCAAGCCGCGATAGCGGTAGCGGGCCTCGTGTGGCGCTCCCCGGCGCTGGCACTGGTAGTCGATCCAGTCGCCTGCACGTTTTGGCTCGTTGGCTTTTATGCGGGAGACTTCATAGGGCAGGTGGAAAAATTGCCGCCCCAGCAGCACCGCGAGGCGTTGGTTGCAGTCCAGCGAGTAAAACCAGACGGCGGGCTTGCCTTCAGCGTCGATCACATAGGTACGCACGTTCAGCTCCAGGAAGTTGGAGATCACGGGTACCGCAGGCGCCCAGGTCGGCTGCACGTCGCGCATGAAAAAGGGGACGAGTGCCAACCAGGCCTTACTGTCGTAGGTGTCGACTTGCAATCCCGACGGGAGGGTGCGCTGGATTTCTTCCGGCTCGATTGCCCAGTGCGCAAACAGGATCGACACCCACCGCTGATACATCGCAGGCTTGGCGTTTTCGGGGATTTGCCGCGCGGCGAGGCGCACATCGAGATCCAGAGACATTCGCATAGTATACCGGCGCCTCTGCATTTTTGATACCATCGCTCTCAGCGAACGGCGAGGACTTGGCGGTGAGTGGTGAATTGTGCCAAGTCGAGAGAGGCTAACGGGCATCTGACGCCAGCTTGAGAAAGGGCTGCGCCATTTTGGCTCACTTGTGCCGAGCAATCTGCTCGTTTGTTCGCGCACAGCGGTGGGCGCATCTGGTTTTATGCCTCACATGTGCTTGATGATCGGTGACTAAGGAAAATATTACGACTTATCTGCCTCCCGGCCCGTGCTATGCAGTTGAAGCTGCAAATGAACCTCGATTTGAACCAGTTTACCGAGCGGGCCCAGAAAGCAGTGTTTGCCGCACAGCAACAGGCCCAACAACGCCAGCACCAGCAGATCGACGGCTGGCACCTGTTGGCGGCTTTGGTGACGCAGGAGCAGGGCACCGTGCCCGCGCTACTGCAAAAGCTGGACCTGCAGCCTGCCGCCTTCGAGCTTGCCCTGACCCGCGAACTCGATCGCCTGCCGGCGGTCAGCGGGACCACCGAAGCCGGTCGCCTTTATGTAACCGAGGCACTTAACGACGCGCTAAGCAAGGCGCAGGCGGAGGCCAAGCGCATGAAGGACGAATACATCTCCGTCGAGCACCTCTTCCTAGGGCTGCTGGAGACGGAGAAGCATGCCGCGCTGCGCAAATTTTTCAACAGCTTTGACTTGTCGGCCGACCGTGTGCGGGAGGCCCTCAAGAGGGTTCGGGGGAACCAGCGGGTGACGTCGCAGAATCCGGAGGCCACCTATCAGGCCCTGGAGAAATACGGGCAAGACCTTGTCGCCATGGCGAGGTCCGGCAAGCTCGACCCGGTAATCGGGCGGGATGCCGAAATCCGGCGCGTCATCCGCATCCTTTCACGCAAGACGAAGAACAACCCGGTGCTCATCGGCGAGCCCGGCGTCGGCAAGACGGCCATCGTCGAAGGCCTTGCCCAACGCATCGTGCGCGGAGACGTGCCCGAGGGGCTGAAGGACAAGACGGTGGTCTCGCTCGACCTGGGCGGCCTGATCGCGGGTGCCAAGTTCCGCGGCGAATTCGAAGAACGCCTCAAGGCCGTGCTCAACGAAGTGAAGCAGTCGGAAGGGCGCGTACTGCTCTTCATCGACGAGCTGCACACGATCGTGGGCGCAGGGCGGACGGATGGTGCGATGGACGCCGGCAACCTGCTCAAGCCCATGCTGGCGCGGGGCGAGCTGCACTGTATCGGCGCGACGACGCTCGACGAATACCGCAAGTACATCGAGAAAGACGCCGCGCTCGAACGCCGCTTCCAGACGGTGCAGGTCGACCAGCCCACGGTCGAGGACACCATCTCGATCCTGCGGGGCCTGCGTGAGCGCTTCGAGCTGCACCATGGCGTGCGCATCACCGACAACGCGCTCGTCAATGCCGCCACGCTCAGCCACCGCTACATCAACGACCGTTTCCTGCCGGACAAGGCGATCGACCTCGTGGACGAGGCTGCAGCCATGATCCGCACCGAGATGGACTCGATGCCGCAGGAGCTCGACGAGTTGCAGCGCCGCACCCTCCAGCTGGAGATCGAAGAGGCCGCGCTGACCAAGGAGAAGGACGCCGCTTCGCAACACCGGCTGGAAGAGCTGCGCCGCGAGCTGGCCGATGTGCGCGAACGCTATCAGGCCCTGCGTGCCCAGTGGGAGGCGGAGAAGGAAACCGTCAACAAAGCCCAGCAACTGCGTGAGCAGATCGACCAGCTGAAGCTCGAAATGGCTCAGGCCGAGCGGAACTACGACCTCAACAAGGTCGCGATGATCCGCCACGGTCGCTTGCCGGACCTCGAGGCCAAGCTGAAGGCGGCGAACGCGGAGGTGGAGCAGAAGACGCACAGCCTCTTCAAGGAAGAAGTCACCGACGAGGAAATCGGCGAGATCGTCAGCCGCTGGACGGGCATCCCCGTCACCCGCCTGCTCGAAGGCGAGAAGGACAAGCTGCTGCGCCTCGAAGACATCCTCCATGAACGCGTGGTAGGGCAGGACGAAGCCGTCACGGCCGTCTCCGAAGCTATCCTGCGCGCGCGCGCAGGCATCAAGGACCCGCGCCGGCCCATCGGCTCGTTCCTCTTCCTCGGCCCCACGGGGGTTGGCAAGACGGAGCTGGCCAAGACGCTCGCCGCCACCCTCTTCGACAGCGAAGACGCCATCGTGCGCCTCGACATGAGCGAATACATGGAAAAGCACAGCGTCTCGCGGCTGATCGGTGCGCCTCCCGGCTACGTCGGTTACGACGAGGGCGGCCAACTGACCGAAGCCGTGCGCCGCAAGCCCTACAGTGTCGTGCTCTTTGACGAGATCGAAAAGGCGCACCCGGACGTTTTCAACACGCTCCTCCAGATCATGGACGATGGCCGCATTACCGACAGCCAGGGGCGCACGGTCGACTTCAAGAACACCGTCATCATCCTGACGAGCAACATTGGCAGCCGTTTCCTGACCGAGGGCGTGGCGGGTGACGAAATCCCGGAGTCGATCCGCGAAAGCGTGCTCGCCGAGCTGCGGCGCGCCTTCCGCCCGGAGTTCCTCAACCGACTCGACGACACCGTGCTCTTCAAGCCGCTGGGCCTGGAACAGATCCATACCATCGTGCACCTGCTGCTCGACAACCTCAACCGCCGCCTGGCCGAGCAGGAGCTGAAGGTGGAGCTGACGCCCGAAGCCATCGACTGGGCCGCCGAGCGCGGTTATGACCCCGTCTACGGGGCGCGCCCGCTGCGTCGCTTCCTGCAAAAGCAGTTGGAGAATCGCCTGGCGCGGGCCATCATCGGTGGCCAAATCCAGCCGGGGCAGACAATCCGGTTCGATGTGCGCGAGGGCGAGCTGGTGACAGTGTAAGCCGTTTACGGTTCTGGATTTGCAACGCGAGGACAAGCGAAGGCTGCCTCGCGTTTTTTTCTGCCCAAGGCCTTCGATCCATTTAGCTACGAAGAAGCCCCAGTCGCAACTGGGGCTCTATCGTAAACAGGACAGGTGTAACCGAGGGCAAAACTATAACCATTTTTATGGCGGGTGCTGCGGGCTCGGGCAAGCCTCATCTGAGGCTGTCACCTGAAAGTTTCAGCGGATTTTACCGTTCGTAAACCCCTAGCTTGCTGTAGAATAACGTGTCGCGATTTGAAGGCTTCTTCATTCGTGATCCAAGGCTGACCGCTCCATGAATGGGTAATCGAGGTAGCCTTTCTCATCGCCCCCATAGAAGGTGTCCCGGTCGTAAGGATTCAGCTCGCCATCCGCCGCAAAGCGTTCCGGCAGATCGGGATTGGCAATATAGAGTCGCCCGTAGGCCACGGCGTCGGCTTCGCCATTGGCAATGATTGCATTGCCGCTTTCACGGGTAAAACCGCCGGCCGCAATCAGACGCGTCTGGCCGACCACAAACGGGCGGAAGTTACGTGCATAGAGGTCCGATTCCCGCTCAACATCCTGACTCCCATCGACGCGCGGCTCCACGAGATGTACATACGCGAGATTGAAGCGTTGCAGCTCTTCCAGCACGTAGCGGTAGGTTTCAAAGCGGTTGGTGGTGGCGATATTGCCGTGGGTATTGTCGGGCGAGAGGCGGATACCCACCCGGTCGCTGCCCCATACATCGACGACCTGCTCAGTCACCTGCAGGAGGAAACGCGCGCGATTTTCGAGCGAGCCACCGTAGCGATCATCGCGATGGTTGGAGCTGTCGCTGAGGAACTGCTCGAGCAGGTAGCCGTTGGCACCGTGGATTTCCACGCCGTCAAAGCCTGCTCGCTTCGCCCGTTCGGCGGCGTGGCGGAAGTCGATGATCGTCTGCTCGACCTCCTCGGTCGTGAGTGCGCGTGGGGTGGGGCGAGCCTTCATGCCCTCCAGAGTCGGCGATTCGCCCAGGCCGGGCAGGGCAGAAGGCGCCACGGGCAAGCTGTTGCCCGGCAGCAGATCGGGGTGCGACAGGCGCCCCACATGCCACAGCTGAAGGAAGATGCGTCCGCCAGCCTCGTGCACGGCTTCCACCACTTGCTTCCAGCCCGCTTCCTGTTCGTCGGTATGGATGCCCGGAGTCAGCGCATAGCCATGGCCGTAGGCGTTAATGGGCGAAGCTTCGGAAATGATGAGGCCTGCGGAAGCGCGTTGGCGGTAATAGGCAGCGTTAATCGGCCGGGGCACATTGCCCTCCGGTGTAGCGCGCATGCGTGTCAGCGGCGCCATCACGACGCGATTCGGCAAGGCCAGCGCCCCGAGTTGAAGTGGTTGCAGTAGCGGTTGAGTAGCCATGATATTAGAGGTAGACATACCAGTTGGTCTACATTGGGGTCGTTGCAAGTGCCAAATGTGGTTTTTCAGGTTAAGAGTCGGCGAAGGATGTGAAACTCTGTCACATTTTTATGATAAAGTGTGGTGGCGGCCTTACGCGCTTCGATTGCCCTTGCTACTGGTGCCCAGCGCCTTCAGCCTGTCGGTATTCCATGAAAGCCGCCAGTATTGCGCAGCGTATCGCGGATTTCCTGAAGAACTATCCGCCCTTCGAGTATCTGCCGGAAGATGCCCTGGCCGCGCTGGCGGCCCAAGGGCGGGTCAAGTTCCACGAAGCAGGAGAAATCGTTTTCCTCCATGGCCAACCGCGCGACCGTTATATCTACGTGATCAAGCAGGGCCGCGTCCGCATTGTGGACGAACAGCACGACAAGGAGCTGGTCGACTTGCGGGGCGAAGGCGACCTGCTGGGGCTGATGGGGCTCAGTGGCGAGATCCACTACGTGCACACGGGTTACAGCGAGGCCGAGACGATCCTGTACGGCCTGCCGCGCGAGGAGTTTTCACGCTTGTGCGAGCGTTCCTCCCAAGCCCGCCGCTACCTCGCGATCTACTTTACGCTCAACCCCTTGCCGATTACGAGCGGCAGCTCGGGCACCAACCCGCCGTGGGTTACCCAGGCCGCCACTGCCGGGAACGTCCGCATGACCAGCGTGGGGCCTTTGGCTACGGTTACCCTACGCAAAGGCGGGCTGTTCGAGGTCGAGCGCTCGCAGCAGACTGCACAGGCGATGCTCTGCACGGTGCCGCCGGAGACGCCGGTGCGCCAGATCGCGAAGCTCCTGCGCCGCAACCACCTTGAGTGCGTGGTGATCGTGGACGCGGCTGGCCACGCGATGGGCGGCATCAGCGACGCAGACCTTCGCGACCGCCTGGCCCATGGCGAGTGCAACCCCGACGCGCCTGCCCACACGGTGATGCGACGACGTCTGGTCGCTTGCAGCCCGCGCGACAACACCGGGCAGATCCTGATCAAGCTCACCCAGTCGGGCCATCCCTACCTGGTGGTGACGCAAGACGGCACGCTGCAGGCACCCGTGATTGGCCTCATCACCGAGCGCAACCTCTTCCTGCAATATGGCCGTTTCCCCACGGTGCTGGGGCAGGCGATCGACACTTCGCCCGACGTATTGACGCTCCGCGCGATGCGCGACCGCCTGGAGGCGCTCATCCTCGAGTTCATGGAAGACCGCATGGCCTTCCCCTGGCTGCTGGAGATGACGGGGGTGCTCAACCGCCGGCTCAACCGCCGCCTCGTCAAGCTCTGCCTCCAGCAGATGAAGGCCGAGGGCTACGAGAAGCCGGCCGAGCGCTATTCGTGGCTCATGATGGGCAGCGGCGGGCGCGACGAACTTCTGATCCGCTCGGCCGTCTACCATGCGTTGATCTACGAAGATCCACCCCCGGAGCGGGCGACCGAAGTGCGCGCGTTTTACCGCGAGCTGGCCCGACGCGTGAGCGATGGCCTGCGCCAGTGCGGCTTTCGCGAGAGCCCGCAAGGCGTGCTGGCCGACCGACCGGAGTGGTGCCAGCCGCTCAGCGCGATGCAGGCCCGCTTTGCCGCGATGATTGCGCACCCGGTGGAGCAAAACGTCTTCAACGCGCGCGACGCCTTCGACTTCCGCCCGCTCGTGCAAGGCTGCTCATTGGCCAAGGCCCTGCGCGAGAGCATGATCCGCAACCTGCGTGACAATCCGGGCTTCATCTACCACATGGCGAGCGACAGCCTCCTGCACCAGCCCCCGCGCACGATCTTCCAAGGCTACGCGGTGGACGAGCGCGGCACGATCCGCGAAGAGCTGGAGATCAAGGCCCACGCACTGCTGCCGCTGGTCGACACGGCCCGCGTGCTCGCACTCGAGGCCGGCCATGTCGAGAGCAATGCCACTTACCGCCGCTTCCAGATGGTGGCCGACATCCTCTTCCCCGACGATCCGGAGGCGCAGCGCCAGCTCAACGAAGCCTCCGAAGCCTTCCTCGTCTCGCACTATGCGCGCGTCAGCCGTGGCCTCGCAGCTGGCACCGATGGGGCCGTCATCCGCCCTGCTTCGCTCGACCGCGAGACCCGCGAGCTGCTGAAGACCGCCTTCCGCACCATCCTCGATACCCTCGAATTCACCGCCAACCGCTACGGGCTCAAGCTGAAGTCATGATCGACCCCACCGCTATCCGTAAAGCCTATCAGCAACGATTCGACTGGACGTGGGAACGCCACCTTGGCTGGGAAAACGTCCGCTTTGTCGTGCTCGACACCGAGTCGACCGGCCTCAACGCCCAGCGCGACAGTATCATTTCCATCGGCGCCGTGGTGGTGTTCGACTTCGAAATCCGCCTCGACGATGCCTTTGAGGTGATCCTGCCCGTCGCCTACAATAGCGCTTCGGTCATGATTCACGGCATCACGCGGGAGGAAGCTGCAGAGGAAGGCATGCCCGAGCCCGAAGCCCTCGCTGAGTTTCTCCGCTACCTGGGCGACGGGATCATCGTGGGGCACCACATTGCGCACGACATCGAGATGCTCAACGTCGCCTGCCGCAAGCACTTCGATTTCGAGCTGCGCAACCTCTGGGTCGACACCATGAACCTGACCCTGCTGCTGGCCGACCTGGGCATATTCGAGGACGACGAATCGCATGACTACTCGCTCGACGGGCTGTGTCGCCGCTTCGGCCTCAAGGCGCACGACCGCCACACGGCACCGGGTGACGCCTTCCTGACCGCCCAAATCTTCCTGCGCCTGCTCAAGGCAGCCAAGCGCGGCAATCTGCTGCGCCTCGGCCAACTGATGGCGGAGCCGAAACGCGAAGAGTAACCACGTGCCCGAACCGGAGAAGCTGCTCTTCGTCTGCGCGCAAAACCGCATCCGCAGCGTCACGGCCGAGCGGATGTTTGCCGCCTCTCAGCGCTATCAGGTACGTTCGCGCGGCGTCGCCCGCCATGCCCGGGTCAAGCTGACGGCGGGCGATTTAGGTTGGGCCGACGTGATCTTCGTGATGGAGAAGAATCACAAGGACCGCATCTTGCGCGACCACCGGGCGGCCGCGAGCGGCAAGCGCATCGTCTGCCTCTTCATCGAAGATATTTATCAGCCAATGGAGCCCGCGCTGCTCGACGAGCTGCGTCGCAAGCTCGCCGAGCATGTGGAACTGCCGGATTAAGGCCGGGGCAGGTAGATCCAGGCCCCTTCATCGTGCATGTTCTCTTCTGGCAGATAGATCCAGTTTTTGACGCGAGGGCTGTAGACCCACGGATCATTGAGGATATAGAGCAGGCGTAGAAAGTCGCCGGTGGGGCTCCAATAGCCTTCCAGCACGTCGTAGCCACGCCAGGCTTCAAGCTCGTCCTGCGGGATCCAGTTGGTGTAGCGCCAAAGGGCTTCGATCAGGTAATAGTCGCCCGTCATGGTGCCGACTTCGCCTTCGCCCCACTTTTCGGAGCCCAGTGCCATGGCCGATTCGTAGCTGGTGCCCTTGGTCAGGTAAGGCGGCTGCGTCAGCGTGTTGAGGATGTTTTCCGCTGCGGTGCGATACTTGGCCTCACCCGTGATCATGTAGAGCTCGAGCGCAGCGGAGGCCACGATGGCCGAGGCGGAAGAATCACGGGGGTTGCGGCTGTCGATCGGTGCATCGAAGTCACTGTAAGGCACATAGTCGTCGCTCTGTAGCGCCGTCTGTTCCAAGTAGTAGTCGAAGGTCTGCTCCGCCCGCTCCAGCATGCGCGGCAGCTCGGTGTAGCGATAGAGCATCGTGTAGCCGTAGACGGCCCAGGCCTGCCCACGCGTCCAGGTCGAATCGCGCGTCCAGCCTTGGTGCGTGCGCTTGGAGTCGACGGTGCCGTCGAGGTTATAGTCTACCACATGAAAGGTGCTATGATCGTCGCGCACGAGATCGGTCCAGCTCATATCGGCATGGGAGATCGCGGCGTCGGCCCACAGCGGGTTGCCCCCGTTTTCTGCCGCCCAGAGCATGATCTCCATGTTCATCATCATGTCGATGTTCACCTCAAAAGGTGTGGCGGTGGGGTTGTTCGCTTCCGCAGGCCAGGCGCGAAAGGCCCCGATGGTCGGGTTCCAGCGCTGGTTGGCCAAGGTTTGGGCCCCTTGTACGATGACGGAGGTATAATCAGACTCGTCTACGTCCCCATTGACGAGCAGCGCCGTGCCGAAGGCGCAGTAGATCTGGAATCCCGTGTCGTTGTCGGTCGCGGTGGCGCGAGAGCGCACGCCCGCATCCCAACGCGCCGCGCGATCGGCCCAGGTCGGGTTGTCCGTCAGGCTCCAGAGGTACCAGAACGCGCCGGGCGCAAAGCCGCTCGTCCAGACGCTGTCGCTCTGGGTGCGCCAGACGCCCGCCTCATTAGTGTAGGCGACGAACGTCTCTTGGGTGGTCAACCGAGTGCGTACGACAGAGTCCCAGCGCTCTGAGGCATGGCCGACGGCATCTGCCACCTGCTGGCGCAATTCGAGGTTGGCATGTACGAGGCAGGGCAGGGCGGCGATCAAGGCACACCACGATAAGGGGGCAAACTTCATAGGGGTAATCAAGGGGTAGTGTTTGCCAATAATTATTAATTCATACTTATCGGGTCAAATGTCTTTTGCACAAAAAAGCCTCGGTTTTACCCGAGGCTTGTCAAAGCGATCTGTCGTATGCCTAGAGGTTCGCAAACCACTTCTGGGCCGGCTCACCGATCAGTGGGAGCGGCTTTTGCTGGCCTTGAATGGCCGAGATCAAGCCCATGATCCAGAAGACGAAGGGTACGATCCAGAGAATGAGGTTCAAAAACGGAATAAAGGCGCAGATAAAGCCCAGGATGATCAGGGCCAGCGACTGGCGGAGGTGGAAGCGCACCAGCGGATCCTTTTCCTTGTCGAGCACGAGGGCGGCAACCCAACCGATGATAGTGATGTACGAGATAATCGCGAGAGTCTTGCTATCCATTGAGAACGTGATTCGAAGTGTTTGGTATAACGTCGCTTATACGCAAAATCGCTGGGGTTGGCAAGCTTCGATGGTTCTCATTCCTTGGCGTTAGGCTAAAAGATCCGGCATTCATAGGCCTCAAACCCCACCGGAATGCCGGGTAAGCTATATCAGGTTGAATTGAACCGCTTACGGCGTTGCCTTCCCGCCTTGCAATGCTTCTGCTTTGGCCATGCGCATCCTGCACGTTGAAACCGGCAAGCACCTCTACGGCGGCGCCCTCCAGGTGGCCTACCTGATCCGTGGACTGCAGAGGCTGGGTGTGGAAAATATGCTGCTGTCCGATGCCCGCAGCCCACTCTCTGCCGAAGTGGTCGTCGCGGGCGCCCGGGTTGACGGTGCCGCGTGGTCGGGTGAAGTCGATGCCCGCATGTATGGCCGCCTGCGTCAGGTGATCCGCGACTGGCAGCCCGACCTCGTGCACGTGCATTCGCGCCGGGGCGCCGATCTGTGGGGGCCACTGGCCGCGCGCAGTGCCGGCGTGCCTCACATCATCACCCGCCGGGTCGACAACCCCGAGCCGCGCTGGCTGGTAAAGCTGCGCTATGGCAAGGCCGCCGCCGTGGTCGGCATCTCTGAGCGCATTACGCAGGTCTTGCGCGAAGAGGGGGTGCCGCCTCCCAAACTCCGCACGATCCGCAGTGGCGTCGACGTCTATCAATACCGCCCGCAGCGCGAGCCGGCCCGCGAGTGCCTGCAGCGCCTCTTCCGCCTGCCCGCCGACGGCCTTTATGTGGGCATGATCGCACAGTTCATCCGCCGCAAGGGCCACCACCGCCTGCTCGCCATCGCGCGCGACTTGATCCGCGAGTTCCCCAACGTCTATTTCATCCTCTTCGGGCAAGGCCCCGAATTCGAAACTGTGCAAAGTGAGATCGAGCGCCTGGAGCTGCAGCGCCACATCATTCTGCCCGGCTTCCGCGGCGATCTGCCCGCGCTCGTGCCCGGCCTCGACCTTGTTGTCCACCCGGCAGACCTGGAGGGCCTGGGCGTTTCGCTGCTGCAAGCTTCGGCTTGTGCGGTGCCGGTCGTGGCGGGCAAGGCAGGCGGCATCCCCGAGATCATTCACGACGACGTCAACGGCTACCTGCTCGATCCCGACGACCTGCCGATTTGGCACCGCACCCTCCAACGCCTATTGGCGGACGCGGAGCTGCGCCAGCGCCTCGGCCAGCAAGGCCGCGACCTGGCCGTGTCCGAATTTTCCATCGAAACGACCGTCGAGCGTAACCACGCGCTGTATCGCGAGGTATTGGGCGGTTAGGCTTCGACCGGCTGCTGGTCCCACAGCCCCTTGGCCGCTTCGGCCACGCGCAGCACCGTGAACGCGCGCATGCAGTCAAAGCGATCGTTGCAGGTGGGGTGGCGGCGGCAAGGCGAGCAGTCGAGGTGATCGTAGAGCACGGTCCCGGGGCCGGGATCGGTGCGCAAGTAGCCCACGGTCGAGCCAAACAGCACGACGGTCGGCACCCGGAGGCCCACCGCGAGGTGCGTCAGGCCCGTATCGACGCCAATCGCCAAGCCCGCCTGCGAGACGAGCGCGATCTTCTCCTGTAGGTTCGTTTCCCAGCCCGCGCGGACGTGCACTAGAGGGCTGTTGGACGCGGCGGCGATGGCCTGCGCGGCTTCGACATCGAACGGCCCGCCGAGGATCCAGATCGGGCGGTTGAATTCCTGCGCCAGCCAATGCGCCAGCTCCGCCCAGCGGTCGGCAAACCAGTGCTTTTGCGGCCGTGTAGTAAAAGGGAAGAGCAGGATCGGCGCGCCCGGCTCGGCCGAGGCCAGCACCTGCGCGGCCTGTGCCCGCGCTTCGGGCGTTGCATAGAGGTCTACCTGCGACCAGTCCGGGTCGATGCCCAAGGCGGCGACCATCTGGCGGTACTCGCGGCAAAATGGTCCCGGTTCGTTCGGGTTGTCAGGCACCACCGCCGTCATCAGGCGGTGCGAACCTTCACGCGACCGCAGCCCGATCCGCTCCTTTGCGCCCGTGAGCCAGGCAAAGGCGGCGCTCTTCAGGAGCCCCTGCAAGTCGAGCACCAGATCAAAGCCGGCTTCCCGCAGTTCGCGCCGCCAGCGTGCGGTCTCGCGGACCAGCGTCACATACTTGCGCTCCTTGCCCCACTTTTTCCACTGTCGGCGCGGCCAGACCCACACGCGCTTGAGGTGCGGGTGGTCCTGCAAAAGCTCGGCCCCCAACTCTTCGGTCAGCCAATGGATTTCCGCCTGCGGCCACTGCCGCCGCAACGCCGGCAATACGCTCGACGCCATGATGACGTCGCCAATCGCGCTCAGCCGGATGATCAGGATCCGCTTGGGTGGTGATTCGAGGGGGAGGGGCATCAGTGTCAACGCTCCGTATGGAAATCAAGCCCGCTGGTTCTCGTAGAGGCTACGGAAGAGCGGGTGGGAGAGCAGTTCGTCGAAGGTGCCGTCGCCTACTATGCGGCCGTGTTCGAAGAGCAGGATGCGGTCGGCCAGGCGGATGGTGCTGAAGCGGTGCGCGATGATGAACACCGTCTTGCCGGAGACGTGCTGCTCAAGCGCCTGCTGGATTTTCTGCTCACTCTCTGCGTCGAGGGCAGAGGTGGCCTCGTCGAGCACCAGGATCGGCGCGTTTTTGAGGAAAGCGCGGGCAAGGGCGAGGCGCTGACGCTGTCCACCGGAGAGGCGCGTGGCATCTTCGCCCACCGGCGTGTCGTAGCCCTGCGGCAAACGCTCGATAAACTCGTGCGCGTAGGCAGCGCGGGCGGCTGCTTCCATCTCTTCACGAGTGGCGTCGGCCTTGCCGATCCGCAGGTTGTCGGCGACAGTGCCATCGAAGAGGAAGGGGGACTGCGGCACGACCGCGATCTGACGGCGCACATCGGAGCGCTTGACCAGGCGCAGGCCCGTTTCGTCGAGCAGGATCGTACCCGAAGTCGGGTCATAGAGGCGCATCAGCAGCTTGGCGAAAGTGCTTTTGCCCGCGCCGCTTGGGCCGACCAGCGCACAGACGGTGCCGGGCTGGATGTCGACCGATACCGCGTCGAGTGCCGCCGCCACTGTGGTATCCTCCACGTTGTAGTGAAAGCTGACGTTGTCGTAGCGCACCCGCCCGGTTGCCGTGGACAAGGGCGCGGCGTCAGGTGCATCGCTGATCACCTCGGGCTCGGAGAAGAGCTGCTCGATGCGCTCCAGCGCGCCGCGGCTCCGCTGCAAGTTGGCCCAAACATTGAAGAGCTTGCGGATGGGGTCGCCCGTAAAGTAGAGGGCCACGGCCAGCGCGATGAAGATCTCGATGCCGAGCGCTACCCGCTGGGAGTAGACGAACGCAGCCGCGATCACAAACGAGCCGATCATCTCCAGCGAAGGCTGGTGGAGGCCGTAATACTGGTCGGTTCTCACCGCCAGCTTCTCGTTTTCCTCCAGTTGCGCATCGAAACGCTGCTGCTCGCGCTGCTCCAGATTGAAGGTCCGCACCTCCATCAGGGCGCGCATGTTTTCGGCGAGGATCGAGGTAAAGCGGCCCATCGCGGCTTGGTTCTTCCGGCTCAGTCGTTTCACATGCTTGCTGACAAAGCTGACCGGCAGCAGCATGACCGGCATCGACAGCAGCAACAGAAGTAGAAAGATTACATCCGCTTGGGTGATTGAGAGATACACGAGGTAACTCAACGCACCGATCGCGACAAAGGGCTGGACAAACAAGTCCTTGGAAACATTGCGGATGGTGCCCTGGATCACTTGCGCATCGCCCAGCACCCGCGCAATCAGGTCGCCGACTTGATGGCGCTCATAGAACGCGAGGGGCAGCGTCTGCAGCTTGGCAAAGAGATCATGCCGCAAGTGGCGCAGCAGCGACTCCGCCGCCTTCGACGAATAGACGGTGCTCAGATACATGAACACCGCACGCCCGAGGAACGCCAGCGGCAGCAGCGCGGCCACGCCCACGACGACCCAAAGGCCCACGTCGCGGCCTTCCTCGCCCAGCAGCCGACTAAAGACCTTCTGGATAAAGAACGGGACGCCGAAACCGCTGAAGGCACCGGCCAGCGCGCCCGAAGGAATCGCGATCAGGAGCCGCCCACGCTGCTCCCGGATGTAGTTGAGGTATCGCCGCCAATCCATGCTGTGCAAACCCACACCCTCAAATACCCGCGCCCCGATGGCAAGCGTAGAGGCGCGGCGGCAGTTGACCCGCAGCAAAGAGCTTTGCAGGATCAAGCCCATGACGGCGCAGGACTTCGAACCCCTCCAGATCGGGATATTGCTTTTCCCGAGGCTCGACCAGATCGACTTGACCGGGCCCTACGAGGTCCTGGCGTCTCTCCCCAACGTATCGCTCCATTTGGCCGCCAAGACGCTGGAGCCGGTATGCGACTATCGCGGACTGGGTATCTGCCCGACCACCACGCTGGCAGCGATGCCAGAGGTCGATGTGCTGCTCATTCCCGGTGGGCCGGGGCAGGAAGCGCTGATGGAAGACGATGAGACGCTGGATTTCATCCGTCGCCATACCCGGGCGGCGCGCCACATCCTTTCCGTCTGTACAGGTGCGCTTTTGTGCGGCGCGGCTGGGTTGCTGGTTGGCAAACGCGCGACGACGCATTGGACGGCAATCGACCTGTTGCCTTATTTCGGCGCCGTACCAGTGCGTGACCGCGTCGTTACTGACGGCAAGTGGATCTTTGCTGGAGGCGTTACGGCGGGGATCGACGGGGCTCTCCGCCTGGCTGCACTGCTGCGGGGCGAGGCGGTCGCTCAGCAAGTTCAACTGCGGATGCAATACGAACCGGAGCCGCCTTTTGATTGCGGGACCCCGGAGCGTGCGCCTGCATCAATTCTCCAAGCCGCCCGCGACGCAAGTGCGGACCTGACGGCAGCCCGCCTGAACACCGCACAAAAGATCGCCCGCAGGTTGGGAGTTGACACGAAAGTTACCGCAACCGGCGAATGACCCGAGCCGGATTGCCTGCCACGACTACATCGTCGGGCACGTCTTTGGTCACGACCGCACCGGCGCCGACGACCACGCGATGCCCAATCGTCACCCCCGGCAGCACGATCACACCACCGCCCAGCCACACGTCGTCGCCTATCGTGATCGGCTGGCCGCTCTCCCACCCGCTGGCGCGCTCGACTGGATCAAGTGGGTGGGTGGCGGTGAGGATCTGCACACCAGGCGCGGCTTGAAAGCGGTGGCCGATCCGCACTGGCGCGACGTCCAGCACGACAGCGCCGAAATTAAAATACGCCTCGCCCGCAAAGTGTGTGTGGCAGCCGTAATCGAAGCTGAAAGGAGGCTCGATCTTGATCTGGCTCGCGTCGGCCTGAAACAGGTCGCTCAGCAGCGCTGTCTTGCCGGCGTCGTCCGCCGGATCAAGCTGGGCATAGCGCTGGGCGATTCGTCGGGCGCGGATACGCAGCTCCACCAGTTCCGGGTCGTCGGCCCGGTAGGGCTGCCCGGACAACATCAACTCTCGCATCGTTGGCATGGGCAGACATTAGCCCATCGTAGCCGCTTCTCAATCCCTCACTGCTTTCCGCAGATCCGCGAGGCCAGATCCTTCGCTGTCTGCAGCGCGCCTTCCGGATCGAACTCGAAAACCAGTTCCGAGGTCCGGACGGTAGCCCCACAGTAGTCGAAGATGCCTTGGTTGATCTGCAGCTTCATCGCGCCGAAATAGCCGTGGCGGGCGTAGGTGCGTTCGTCGGCCCCGGCCAGCGCGATGGTATGGACAGGCAGGCGGCTGAGTAGCTTCCTGACCTTTCCCGGTTCGGTGCGATCATCATAAGCCCACCCGTTCATGAACACCCGATCGATCCAGCCCTTGAGCAGGGCAGGGAACGACCACCAGTAGACCGGGTAGACCAGCACCAGAGCGTCCGCCCGGTCGATCCGCTGTTGCTCGGCCACGATCTCGGGTAGCTGATCCGATTTACCATGCTGCACGGTGATGTCGCGCTCGGTGAAACGAGGGTCGAAGCCTTCGCTGGCAAGATCCGCAATTTCTGCAGTATGGGATCCCTCAGATGATTCGATTGCGCTGGCGAGCGTTTTGGCTAAGCTTGCGGTCAATGAAGTCGGCTTCGGGTGAGAGTATACGATCAAAACGTGCATGGATAGGGCGCTTGAAAAAGATTCAAGTGGATATAAAGTTACCTAAAGTAAGTTACCGTCGGTAATATGTCAAGCGACTCCAACTTCATCGACGAAGCCGGGGCCCGGAAACGCCTGTCCTGGGATGAGCGCCATCGACAACTGCTCGATGTGGCCTGGCGCCTGATTCGCCAGCAAGGCACGGAAGCCCTCAGCCTCGCGCAAGTCGCGGCTGAAGCGGGAGTGACCAAGCCGCTGGCCTATAACCACTTCGAAAGCCGCACCGGCTTGTTGATCGAGCTCTATCGAGAATTCGACGTGCGGCAGACCCGCTTGATCGAAACCGCGCTCGAGCAGGGAGCCCCTACACCGAAGGGCGTTGCGAAGGTCATTGCGGTCGGCTACGTCGATTGCGTGATGGCGCAGGCCCAAGAAATTCCGGGCCTCGTGGCCGCGCTCGGCACCTCGCCGGAACTGGAGGCGGTCAAGCGCCAGTCGGACCACGACTTTTTGCACCTCTGCAAGCGGGCGCTGGACGCCGTGGCAAAAGCCGGTGCCGTCGGCATGGCAGGAATGTATGCCATGCTGGGAGCGGCGGAGGGGTTATCCCATGCCGCCGCAAACAAGGAGCTTTCGCCCGAAGAAGCGAAAGCTGAATTGCAGCAAGTCATTGAAGACCTGCTGGCGCGCGATTAGTCGACCACCTTGGCCTGCCACTTGGCAAGCACTCCCCCGAGCTGACCCGGTTCGGTGCCGCCGCCCATGGCAAAGTCGGGCTTGCCGCCGCCCTTGCCACCGAGTTCGTTCGTCAAGTCGCGGATGATGTCGCCCGCCTTGAAGCCCGCCTTGATCGCGGCGTCGGAGGCGAATGCACAGACGGTCACCTTGGGGCCGAAGACGCTGGCCGCCACGAGGAGGCCGTTCTGCATCTTCTGGTGGATCTTGGCGCCCAGCTCGCGCAGCTCGTTCGGGTTGCCAACTTCCAGCACCACCGCGAGCACGCTCAGGCCGTCCTTATCCTTGGCCAGGCTCAGCAGCTCTTCGGCTTGACCGGCCGCGGCCTTGGCGCGCAGTTGCTTCAGCTCGCGCTCGGTTTGGGCGAGGCGGTCCTGCAGATCCAGCACGCGGCCTTCGACTTCGCTCGGCTTGCTCGAAAAACGCTTGGCGAGGCCGTCGACCAGATTCCAGCGGTCGTTGGCCAGCCGGAGCGCGGCTTCACCGGCCACGGCTTCAATCCGGCGCGTGCCGGCGCTCACTGCGCTGTCGGCGAGGACCTTCAGCAAACCGATCTCGCCCGTGGCCTGCACGTGCGTGCCGCCGCAAAGCTCCGCCGACCAGCCGCCTTCGGGACGATCCGTCAGCTCGTAGGATTGGCCGGCCGCTTCGACCGACACCGTGCCGCCGATCTCGACCACGCGCACGCGGTCGCCGTATTTGTCGCCAAAGAAGGCCACGACGTCCGCCGGCTTTTGGTCGAACGCAATTTCGTACCAGCGCACCGAGTCGTTGCTGAGGATCTTCTCGTTGCAAAGGCGCTCGATCTCGGCCAGTTGCTCCGGCTTGATCGCCTCGAAGTGGGCAAAGTCGAAACGCAGGCGGTCGGGGCCCACGTAAGAGCCCGCCTGGTGCACGTGGTCGCCCAACACCGTGCGCAAGGCCCAGTGCAGGATGTGCGTGGCGCTGTGGTGGCGCTGGATCTGGTGGCGGTTGGGCAGGTCAAGGCTCAACAGGGCCGACTGGCCGATCCAGGACTCCGCCTGCGCAGCCGTCGCTGCGTCGAGTTCGACCTCGTGCAGGAAGGTGCCGCCGCTGTCCTTTTGCGTATCGAGGATCTTGACCGTCTGGCCGCCGATGCGGGCCTCGCCACGGTCGCCGACCTGGCCGCCCATTTCCGCATAGAAAGGGGTGCGGGCAAAGACGAGGAAGGTGCGGTCGCCGTTTTTCACTACGTCGAGCACTTGGGCGTCGAGCTGGCGCCACTGCAGCGGGTCGTAACCCACGAACGGCGTGGCCTTGGCGCTCGAATCGTCGGTCACGCGGACGATTTCCTTCTTCTGGTTGGCCCGGGCCCGCTCGCGCTGCTTCTCCATCTCCACCTCAAAGCCTGACGTATCGACCTTCAGGCCGCGCTCGCCCGCGATGATCTGGGTCAGGTCGAGCGGGAAGCCGTAGGTGTCGTAAAGTGTAAAGGCCTGCACGCCGCTGACTTCGCTCTGGCCTTCGGTCATCTTGGCAAACTCGGCCATGCCGCGGTCGAGCGTGCGGTCGAAGGCGGTTTCCTCGCTCGCGATCACCTTGCGGATCATGTCCTGGCGCTCGTTCAGCTCCGGGAAGACGCCGCCAAGGGTCTGCACCACCGGATCGACCAGCTCCGTAAAGAAACCGGCCTTCAACTCCAGACGACGGCCATACATCACCGCGCGGCGCAAGATGCGGCGCAGCACGTAGTTGCGACCCTCGTTGCCCGGCAGGATGCCGTCGGCGATGGCGCAGCAGAGGCAGCGGATGTGGTCGGCCAGCACGCGGAAGACGATGTCCTTCATCTCCACTTCCGTCGGGTGCTTCGGGTCGACCGGCAGCGTGCGGTCGTAGGTGCGACCGCTCAGCTCGGTGATCTTGCGGAAGATCGGCTCGAACAGGTCCGCATTGTAATTGCTCGGCGGGACCTTGTATTCCTTGAAACCCTTGGTCGTCGCGATGATGCCGGCGACGCGCTCAAAACCCATGCCCGTGTCGACGTGCTTGGCCTTCAGCGGCACAAAGTCGCCCGTTTCGGTCGCGTTGAACTGGATGAACACGTTGTTCCACAGCTCGATGCACCACGGGCTGTCGGCGTTGACCTGTTCGCCCTTGTTTTCGGCCGTCAGGTCCATGTGGATCTCGGAGCAGGGGCCGCAGGGGCCCGTGTCGCCCATCATCCAGAAATTGTCCTTCTTGCCGCCGTATTTGATGTGCTTCTTCGGGTCCAGCCCGGCGCGCTCAAAGATGCCCGCCCACACGTCGTAGGCCTCCTGGTCGAAATCGGCCGGGTCGCCATCCTTGGGCATGTAGACGGTCGCATACAGGCGCTCGGCCGGGAAGCCCCAAATCTTGGTCAGCAGCTCCCACGACCATTCGAGCGCCTCCTTCTTGAAGTAGTCGCCAAACGACCAGTTGCCCAGCATCTCGAAAAACGTCTGGTGGTAGGCGTCGAAGCCCACATCGTCGAGGTCGTTGTGCTTGCCGCCCGCGCGGATGCACTTCTGCGTGTCCGCCGCCCGATTGTAGGGGGCCTGGCGATCACCCAGGAAGTAGGGCACGAACTGGTTCATCCCCGCGTTCGTAAACAGCAGATTCGGCGCGGTCGGCAGCAGCGAGGCCGAGGGCACGATCTCGTGTTGCTTGCTGGCAAAGAAATCCAGGAAAGATTGGCGGACTTCGGCAGACGTCATGGCAAAAGGTCTCAGGCTGGCAAGCCGGGCGCTCGTTGGCAAGGGGGAAAGGTGGGGGAGGGGCACCCAAATAGGCTTGCAGATTAATAGTGGGAGGGAAAAAATGACTCTATGAGTCTTGAAGATCAGATTAGGCAGAACTCGAAAGTTGTAAGCACTCAGTCTTACTCGATGTCAGTCAGCGAAGCTGCTGCAATGTATGCTGATGGAGAGCTAGAGTTGCATCCAGCCTTCCAGCGTTTTTTTCGCTGGAGCCCGGAACAAAAAACCCGCCTGATAGAGTCATTAGTCTTAGGTATTCCTGTCCCTCCAGTGTTTGTAGCGGAACGAGGTGACTCTAAGTGGGATGTGATTGATGGAGTGCAACGCTTGTCAACAATATTGGAGGTGATGGGGCAGCTTAAAGATAAGGATGGGGTGCTGAGGCCAGCTTTAGTGTTGACCCGAACGCATTATCTACCAGACTTTGAGGGACGAAAGTGGGATGCTGACGACCCATTGTTTGATTTGCCAGAGGCCGTCAAAATTAAGATCAAGCGCGCACGCCTTGACGTTAACATTGTTCGAAGCACCAGTGAGGTGGATGTTAAGTTTGAAGTCTTTCAGCGATTAAACACTGGGGGTGCTCAGGCAACGGAGCAAGAGGTTCGCAACTGCCTTCTTGTGATGGCGGACCCCGCATTTTTTGAATGGTTTAAGAGTTTAGGAGAGAATGTGCATTTTCAGAGCACGCTGACCCTGACGGATCGCGCTCAAGAGGAAGCTTTTGATCTCGAACTCGTCACACGTTTCATGGTGTTTCTTCTGAGGGATCCAGCGGAGCTACAGAGCATATCAGAGCTCGGCTCTTATTTAAATGAAGAAGTGGTTAGGCATGCAAACGACTCGCACTTTAAACGAACAGCAGTTCAACTTGCGTTTAATGAGAGCTTTGAGTTTTTAGCTGAACATCTGGGGGATAACGCCTTCAGGCGCTATGATGCATCTAGGAGGAAGTACGTGGGTCCTCTTTTGAGATCGTTATTTGAAGTTGTGGCAGTGAGCTTGGGCTACGAGTTGTTGCAAGGGAGAAGTTTACCAGATGGTGCTCGCTTCAAAGATAAGCATAAAGCGCTTTGGGATGAGTTGAAGAATCAGCCCTTTGTGGGTTCCGGGGTCCGTGCCTCAACTCGCATACCGGAAACCATTGAGTTTGGTCGTAAATGGATTCAAAAATGAAGATTCGCGGAGCGAGTGAGTTGATTGATTATCTCGCTGGCGAGCGCGCATGGAGGCGTGTCGAGCTAACTTCTATTGCGAATGCTTTAGCAAAAATCTCTTCGCGAGATCCAAAAATACGTGAGAGAAGAAATGCAATAGTATTTTCATATGCGCACTGGGAAGGCTTTGTGAAAAATGCTTCTATCGCATACCTGAAGTGCATTTTTTCAAAATCTCGACCTTTTTCCTCTCTTGCAGCGAATCTCCAAGCGCTCGTATGCCGCCAGGAACTTCTTGTTGCTCAAGGCGCGACCCGAAGAATTAATCCCCATCTCGCAGTCGTATCTCGCTTGGTTGATTGTCGTGATTTTAATTGTAGTGCTGATGCTAGCCAGCTTATAGATACAGAATCTAATCTTAATGCAGAAGTGTTTGCGGATATTTGTATCAGTGTTGGTATAGATTTCGCTTCTCGATGGGCAACATGGGGACCGTTTATGAATGACCTCGTTCGCTACAGATGTCAGATTGCACATGGAGAGTTTTTCGAGCCCGAAGAGGACTTTTCTCAAGAATGTGTTGATTTTGTTATTAAAGCTATGGACAGTTATGCGACGGATTTGGAGAACATGGTCCTACAAGGCGTCTTCTTACGACAATAGTTCCCCCCCCCTCACCATTGGCGCGTCGGCCTTGCAAAGGGCGCATGTAGGAGGATAGGCTGTTCGCGAGCAGACTAATCTGCACCAACCTTGCCCTGTGGTCAGTCTGCTCGACCACCCCAACACTCCTTACCCCACGTTTGCATGAAGATTTCGAGCATGCGCCTTGCGGCGGCTTGTGCCGTTGGCTTTTTGTTCGGCAGCGCCTATGCTGCCGGGCCTCAGGAATTCAACCATCAGCCCGACCTGGAAGCGGTGGGCGTCACCCCTGCCGAGATCGAGGAGATCGACGCGCTGCTGGAGTCGTTCGTGGACGAGAAAAAGCTGAGCAGCGTGGTCGGTTTTGTCGCGCGCGGTGGCGATGTCGTCTACCAGAAGGCTTTTGGCTGGAAGGATGTGGAGAACGAAATCCCGGCGACCACGGACGACTACTACGTGCTGTTTTCGCAAACGAAGGCCGTCACGACGGTGGCCTTCATGACCCTGGTGGAGCAGGGGCTGGTGTCGATCGACGACCCGGTCTCCAAGTATTTGCCGGAGTTCCCCGACCAGGTGGTGACGGAGGTGCATGCAGACGGCACCTACGAGACGCGCCCGGCCAAGACGCCCGTGACGTTTGTCCACCTCATGAGCCACACCTCCGGCCTCGGCGCCGGACTCGTCCGGGAGATCCGCATGGCGGAGCGCAAGGCGGGCGAGGCCCCGGCTGGCTTCGGCGGCTTTTCGCCGGAAAAGGTTCCCGCCGGACAGCATAGCGGCGGCGGAAATTACGAGGCCAAATACCTCGAAGAAGAAATGCTTTCGCTGGTGAAGTATCCGCTCGGCTTCGACCCCGGCACGCAGTGGAATTACCACGTGAGCACTAACATGCTTGCCTACATGGTCGAGCGCATTTCCGGTCAGCCGCTGCGCGAATATGTGAAGGAAAAGATCCTCGACCCGCTCGGCATGGACGAGACCGACTGGTATTATGGCGAAGAGGATCGCGAGCGCTTTGTGAAAGCCTACCGCGCCGTGGATGGAAAGCTCTTGCCCGGCACGAATATTTATAGCGAAGGCACCTTCAGCGAAGAGCAAACCTATGCCGAGGGCGCCATCGGCTTGAACGGGCCGATCGAAGACTACGCCAAGTTTTGCCAGATGCTGCTCAATAAAGGCGAATTCAACGGGCACCGTATTTTGAAGCCGGAGACGGTCGAGCTGATGACGACGATCAACCGCCTGCCGGAGAACAGCGGGGCAGAAAAGGGCTTCCAGTTCGGCCTCGGCTTCGAGTTGCACCCCGAGAAAAAGCCCGTGCCCGCGGTTTCGGATTCCGCCTTTGCCTGGGGCGGGATGCTCAAGACCGCCTATATCGTCGACCCCGAGAAGGACCTGATCGTCCTGTATTACACCAACATGTTTGAGGCGGAGGATCTTTACCCCAAATTTTTGGCGAAGGCCTACGCTCTGTTTGATCCCGCCGAGCCCAAGTCGAAGCAGACGTCCGGTGACGCGGCGGTCTACATCGAGGAAGGCGGCACGGGCCCTCACTCGGCTGTCGTGACCGAGGACCCGGGACTACCCGGGATGACGATCTTTCGTCCCGAGAATCTCGAGCCTTTCGGCGGCGAGCAAAAGCTCCCAATTCTGCTGTGGGGCAACGGCGCGTGTGCCAACACCACGCAGGAGCATAAGAACTTCCTCAACGAGATCGCATCGCACGGTTACCTGATCCTCGCCATCGGTCGGCTGGACAAGATCGACGTGCGCGACGAGACCTCCCGCGGGCCCACCTCCTCGCAGCAGTTGCTCGATGCGCTCGACTGGATCACTCAGCAGAACGGCGCGCGCGACAGCCAGTATCACGGCAAGGTTGATACGTCGCAGGTCGCCGCGATGGGGATGTCTTGCGGTGGGCTGCAGGCAATCGAGATTTCGGGCGATCCACGTATCCGCACCAGCGTCATCTGCAACAGCGGCGTGCTTCCGAACCCATCCCCCTTGCCCGGCATGCCCGCGCTCTCCAAGGACGTGCTCGAAGACTTCCACGCCCCGGTGCTCTACATCATCGGCGGGCCCTCCGACATCGCCTACGAAAACGCAGTGGATGACTTCGAGCGGGTCGATCAGGTGCCGATCGTGCTGGCCAGCCTCGATGTGGGCCATGGCGGTACCTACCACCGGCCGCACGGAGGCGAGTTCACCGGCGTGGCGCTGGCGTGGCTCGACTGGCAATTGAAAGGTGAGGACGCGGCATCGGATATGCTGCTAAACGAGGACAGTCCGGTCCGCCGTAGTGCGAACTGGACGGTAAGAACGAAGAACATGCCATGATCGCTCAGATAACCTCCGGCAAATAGAGCCAAAATTGCGACCTGCATGGGCGGCGCGGGTCACGCAGCGCGTCAGAACAGGAGAAGTGCAACGATGAAGAAGAAAGCCGACATTTACCGCATGGTCACGCCCGACCACCTATGCCCGTGGGGCCTCAAAGCCTTCGATTTGCTCAAAAGGAACGGCTATAGCGTCAACGACCACCACCTCGAGAGCATGGAAGCCAACAAGGCTTTCAAGGAGGAGCACGGGGTGGACGAGACGCCGCAAATCTATATCGAGGGTCAGCACCTCGGCGGCTATGACGAGCTGCGCGAGCACTTGGGCAAGGGGCCCGACCCAAAGGAAGGGGAGACCTACCAGCCCGTCATCGCCATCTTTGCCGTCACGTTCCTTATGGCGCTGACGGCCTGTTGGGCCATGCTGGGTGCACTGAACGTGATACGCGTGGCTGAGCTGTTCATCGCCTTCAGCATGTGCGCGCTGAGTATCCAGAAGCTACAGGACTTGCAGTCTTACGCGACCGGCTTTGTGCAATACGACATCCTCGCACAACGCTACGTGCCCTACGCCTATTTCTATGCCTTCGTCGAAGGCGGGGCAGGGGTGCTCATGATCGCCGGTCTGCTTACTTGGGTCGCCGCACCGCTTGCCTTGTTTATCAGCGTGGTGGGCGCAATCTCGGTCATCAAAGCCGTCTATGTTGAAAAGCGTGACCTCCATTGCGCCTGCGTCGGCGGCGACAGCAGCGTCCCCCTCGGCTTCCTCTCCCTGACCGAAAATCTCTTGATGATGGCCATGGCAATCTGGATGATGGTGAAGGCGGTATGAGGGCGCTTGCAGATTGATTACAGCCGCATTTTCTCCTAGCGTAGCAATTCCCGATGGATAATCCACCACCTAAAGGGCCGCCCAGAGATGTTTGCCTTGCCGAACTGGCACGACCGGCGATGGAGCGCATGGTCGCCAAGGTGAAGGAGCGTGCCGCCCGGGCCGGGGTCGTCCCGGTGACGCGCGAGACCTGGCCCGCAATTCAGGCGGCGAAAAAGGCGGAGCAATGAAGAAGCTTCTGCTGGTCGCCCTGTTGAGCCTCGGCGCGCTTGCTGGCTGCGACTCAGAAAAGCGCTCTATGAAGATGCTCGGCCAGTCAATGGAGCCGACCATAAAACAAAACGAAATGGTGCAGGTGAGCTTCAGCGAAGAGAGCCTCCAGAACATCTCGCGCTGGGACATCATTCTGTTCGAGTCACCGGCGGATGAAGGTTACATACTCATGATGCGCGCCGTGGCTTTCCCCGGCGAAACCCTGCGGATGGAGGGCGGGCAGCTTTTCCTCAACGGAATGCGCGTGGACGATGAATGGCCCTTTTACCGAGAGCCGAGCGATCCCCAATTGCACACCTACGGCAATGACGAGGATTACACGATCCCGGCGGGGACCGTCTTTGTCTTGGGTGACAACTCACGATTTGCCTTGGACAGTCGCTTTTACGGTCCAATCGAGCAGTCGAGGATCTTCGGCAAGGCGATTCAGGCGGCGAAGCAGGCCAAGCAATAAAAAGCCGACGCACTTTTCGCGCGTCGGCTGGATGGAAAACGTGATGCCGCTGGCTTACAGGCGCTCGACGATGGCGTCGGCCATCTGGCGGGTGTTGACGGCCTTGGTGCCGTAGGCGATGTCGCCTGTGCGGATGCCGGCCTGGACGGTGGCCTTGACGGCTTGCTCGATCTGCTTGGCGAGGTCGTCGCGGCCGAAGGAGTAGCGCAGCATGAGTGCGGCGGAGAGGATCTGCGCGCAGGGGTTGGCGATGCCCTGACCCGCAATGTCGGGGGCCGTGCCACCAGCGGGCTCGTAGAGGCCGAAGGGGTTGCCGAGGCTGTTTTGGCCGGCACCGAGGCTGGCCGAGCAGAGCATGCCGAGGCTGCCGCAGATGATCGCCATCTCGTCGCTCAAGATGTCGCCAAACATGTTTTCGGTGAAGAGCACGTCAAACTGGTTGGGGCTGCGCGCGAGCTGCATCGCGGCATTGTCGACATACATGTGGCTGAGCTGGATTTCCGGATACTTCTCGGCGAAGAACTCGGTCACCGTCTTGCGCCACAGCACGCTTGTCGTCAGCACGTTGGCCTTGTCGACGCTCACCACGCGCTTGCCGCGGGTCAGAGCGGCCTGGGCGGCCACTTCGGCAATGCGCAGGATCTCGCTCTTGCGGTAGACCATCGTGTCGATCGCTTCCACGTCGCCGTCTTCGAGGTCGCGGGTGGTCTTGGGCTGGCCAAAGTAGATGCCGCCCGTCAGCTCGCGGATGCAGACGATGTCGATGCCGTCGGGGATGCGCTCGGACTTGAGCGGCGAGGCGTCGAGCAGCTCCGGGTAGAGCAGGCCGGGGCGCACGTTGGCGAAGAGCGTAAAGTGCTTGCGCAGGGGCAGCAGGGCCGCGCGCTCCGGCTGCTCGGCCGGGGGCAGCTTTTCCCACTTAGGCCCACCGACGGAGCCAAACAGGATGGCGTCGGCCTGTTCGCAGGCCTTCAGCGTACTCTCGGGCAGGGCCTTGCCGTGATTGTCGATCCCGGCGCCGCCGACATCGTGCGTGGTGTAGTCGAGCTTCAGGCCAGCGGCCGAAGTCACCTTCTCGAGCACTTCGAGGGCCACCGTCATCACTTCGGGGCCGATATAGTCGCCGGGCAGAACCGTAAATTTCAGCGTATTTTCCATGGGCACGTGCAGAAACCGCTCAGCGTGCGGATCATGCACCCACGAGGCAAGGGAAAAGGGGGAGGCTATGGAAGCTCGAGGAGGGACGCTTCAGGGTCCGCGATAAACGCAGCAATGTCCTTCACCCGATGCCGGAGCAACTCTTCAACCGCTTTGGTGGAGCAGTTGCCGAGGCCGAGGATGACTACCTTGCTGGGCGGGCCATGCATAAGGGCGGCTTCCCTAAAGTCATCATCCTTGGATACTATCGCATAGCCTTGGGACCTCGCCCGGTACCAGATGTTGATATCGTCCGCGCCCCGCAGGTCGAAGTCTCGAACATGCTTTGAAGCTGGAAAGAGATCTACCAGCTTTTCAGGCAATCGGGAGGAAAGGTTTTCGTCAAAAAGCAGCTTCACGCGGCGGAAATAACGAATGTCCTTCTTTCGCGGTCAGCCGCGTAGGCAAAGCACGCCAGAATATCTTCGTGCTCCAGATCCGGGAAGTCCTGCAGGATTTCCTCCTCGGTCATTCCGGCTGCAAAATAGGACATGACGTCATACACCGTGATGCGGGTGTCGCGGATACACGGTTTGCCGCTGCGCCGCCCGGGGCGAATGGTGATACGCTGAGAGGCTTCCATGAATCTCAATTTAGAGAATCAGGCGGGATTGGCAAGACCGTCGGAACGCCCCTCCCTCCTTGCCAACCGCTCGCTTACTCCCCACGCTGCCCTTCATGCAACTGGAGCGACATGAGTTGCCGCCGATCGGCACGCATTGCTACATCCTGAAAGACGAGACGACGCAGCACGCGGTCGTGTTCGATGCGCCGCAGCAGGCCTGGCAGGCCTGCGAGCAGCGGCTGCGGGAAGAGGGCTATTCGATCGACGCGCTGATCCTCACTCACGGGCATTGGGACCACATGCTCGACGCGCACTACTTCAACTACGCGGGCATTCCCGTGTGGGCGCACCGGGACGACGAGGCGATCATCACCGATGCGCAGGTGCAGGCCGCGTTTTCGATCCCCGGGATCGAGCTGCGACCGGCCCAGGTCGACCGCTGGCTGGAGCCCGGCCCGCTGGAGATACTGGGGCAAAAGGCGGAGATCCGTCACGTGCCCGGCCATTGCCCCGGCAACATCCTGATCTACTTCCCAGAGCTGGCAATCGCGGTGGTGGGCGATGCGATCTTCAAACGCGGGGTGGGGCGCTACGACCTGCCCGGCGGGGATGAGGCCACGCTGATGCGCTCGATCAAGGAGCAGATTTTCACCCTGCCGCCCGAGACGCAACTGCTGCCCGGTCACGGTCCTGCGACGACGGTGGACGAGGAAAGCCGCCTCAACCCCTACGTGCGCGCCTAGCCGATGGACTGGTCGCCGTTTATGCGGGAGGCCATCGCGGAGGCCCGGCTGGCTCGCGGCCACACGCACCCCAACCCGGCGGTGGGTGCGCTCGTGGTGCATCAGGGGCAAGTCGTGGCGCGCGGGCGCACGCAGCCTCCGCCCGGCATGCACGCGGAGAAGCAGGCGATTGCCGCCTGGCAGGCCCTCGGCGCGCCGCTCGACGACTCGACGACGCTCGTGGTGACGCTGGAGCCCTGTTGCACGCATGGCCGCACGCCGCCTTGCACGGGCACGATCCTTGCCAGCGGCATCCGGCGCGTGGTGGTAGGCTCGGTCGATCCTAATCCCCAACACGCCGGGCGAGCCTATCCGCTCTTGCGCGAGGCGGGAGTGGAAGTGGTCGAAGGCGTGCTGGCCGAGGCATGCGACGACCTCAACCTCGTCTTCAACCACTGGATCGCCACCGGGGAGCCGCTGCTGGCCCTGAAGGTGGCGGTGACGCTCGACGGCCATACGGCGACGCGTACGGGTGATTCCAAATGGATCACGGGCCCGGCGGCGCGGGAAGACGTCCACCGCTGGCGGCACTACTTCCCGGCCATCGGCACCGGGGCAGGGACGCTGCTGCACGACGATCCGCAACTCACCGCCCGTCTGCGCGAAGGCACCGAAGCCCGCCCGCGTTTCGTTTTCGATCGCTCGCTGCGCAGCCTAGGCCAGAGCAGTCGAGACCTCCAGCTCTTCAGCGACCCTTACGCCGACCTCACCGTCACCGTCATCCCGAGCGCCCATCGCGAACGGCTCGAACGCTGGGCGGGCCACTTCGACTCCAGCGAACACCTGACCGATGAAGTCCGCGCACTCACGGGGGGCAGCCGCACCTTTTGGCTCGTGCATGGCGAAGGGCCGGCCTTCTGGAGGCACTTCCGGCAGGCGTTGCTGGTCAAGGGGCTGACGGGGCTTTACCTTGAGGCTGGTTCCAACCTCACGCGCGACCTCTGGCTGCACCGCCAGGTCGATTACCTTTTTGTCTACCAGGCGCCCAAGCTCGTGCTCGATCCCCAGGCGCCGACACCTTTCCATGGCCTCCCGGTCAATCGCATGGCCGACGCGCTGGAGCTTAAGGCCCTGCAGGTCGAGCATTTTGGACCCGATACGCTCTACCGAGGATGGGTGAAGGCATAAGGTATAGGATTTCCAATTTGCTTTAGATGTTCATTTGTGCACTATTTCTCGGGTGGAATTTGTGCGCAAACTGGAGATCCTGGCCGATGCCGCCAAATACGACGCTTCTTGCGCCAGTTCGGGTGCGAAGCCTCGGGATTCACGTGATGGCAAGGGCATCGGCTCGGCGACCAGGGTAGGGATCTGCCATTCCTATGCCCCCGATGGGCGCTGCATCTCGCTGCTCAAGATCCTGCTGACCAACGTCTGTATCTACGACTGTCACTTCTGCATCAATCGTCGCTCGTCCAGCGTGGAGCGTGCCCGCATGTCGGTCAACGAGGTGGTGCGGCTGACCCTCGACTTTTATAAACGCAACTACATCGAGGGCCTCTTCCTTAGCAGCGGGATCATCCGCAGCGCCGACTATACGATGGAGCAGGTGGTGGCGGTGGCGCGCAAGCTGCGAGAGGAGCATGGCTTTCGCGGCTATATCCACCTCAAGACGATCCCCGAAGCCTCGGCGGAGTTGATTGCCCAGGCCGGGCGCTACGCCGACCGGATCAGCATCAACGTGGAGCTGCCTTCCGAAGCGAGCCTGCGGCGGCTGGCCCCGGAGAAAAACCTGCAGCGCACTCAGCAGGCCATGGCTGGGATCCGCCAGCGTATCGAGGCGGCGACGGAGGAAAAACAGGCGGCGGCCCAGCGTGCGCACGCCGCCCAGCCCCCGCCCTTTGCCACCGGCCAAAGCACGCAACTGATCGTTGGGGCGGATGAGTCGAGCGATCACGACATCCTGCAGCGTTCTAGCCTGCTCTACACCAATTACCGGCTCCGGCGCGTCTATTTTTCTGCTTTCAGCCCGATTCCGTCCACCTCCACGCTGCTCCCGGCCCAGTCCCCGCCGCTGGTGCGAGAGCATCGCCTGTATCAGGCTGATTGGCTGATGCGCTTCTATGGCTACCGGGCTGACGAACTAACCGAGGCCCAAGGCCATCAGGCGAATCTGGATCTGGGCGTCGACCCAAAGCTCGCATGGGCGCTGCGCAACCGTCACCTGTTCCCGCTCGACCTCAACCGGGCTTCGCGCGAGCTGCTGCTGCGGGTGCCCGGCCTGGGGGTGCGCAACGTCAACCGACTGCTGATGCTGCGCCGCTTGTCCGCCATCCGGCTGGCAGACCTGCTGAAGCTGAGGGTGAGCCTCAAAAAGTGCCTGCCTTTCATCATCACCGCCGACCACCACCCGGGTCGCGCCGGGCTGGATCAACGAGACCTGCGCCGGGAACTGGCACCTCGCCCCCAGCAAACCGAGCTGGCATTGTTCGAGGCCCGAGTGACCGCTACGACGGGGGAGCTCTGAGCGCCAAATGGAAGTGGTGACGATTGAGCCGACTTACCCGGCGTGGCGTCAACAGGCTCTGCGCCTGCTGCAGGCCGGAGTATTGCCGGAACACGTCGACTGGCGGGAGCAAGGGGAGGCGCAGGCGTCTTTGTTTGCAGACGCGGAGCCGCAGACCGCCCTTGCGGGGGCCGGGCGGATTCCGGTGCCCAAGGCGTTTGTCGAGTTGGCGCAGACAGCGGCCTGCCATCGTCCGGCGGTCTGGCCGCTGCTCTACCGCGTGCTCTGGCGGTTGACGCTGGGTGGAGACCGACACTTGCTGGAGAAAACGACCGACGACGATGTACACCGACTGACGGCTTGCGCCAAAAACGTGCGGCGCGATTGCCACAAGATGCATGCGTTCGTGCGCTTTCGAAAGGTAGGCGAAGTAGATGGTCAAGAACAGTTTGTAGCTTGGTTCGAGCCGGAACATCGCATCGCCGCCTTCTCGGCAGATTTTTTTGTCAAGCGTTTCGCCGCGATGAACTGGTCGATCTTTACTCCCGAAGAGTCGATCCATTGGGATGGCGAGATCTTGACCGTCGGCAAGGGGGCGGATCGTTCTGCGGTGCCGGCGGAGGATGCTCAGGACGAGCTTTGGCGTAGCTATTACCGGAGCACCTTCAACCCCGCGCGCCTCCGGCTGAAGGCCATGCAGGCCGAAATGCCTCGTAAGTATTGGCAAAACCTGCCCGAGGCGGCGCTGATCGAAACGCTGACCCGCGAGTCCGGCCAACGCACCCACCAGATGCTTGCCCGGCAGCCCGAAGCTCCCCGCCCGGCGCCACGCAATGCTTACCTCCATCAGCTCCATGCACTGAACGAGGCAAGCCCGGTGACCGACACCGGTCAAGTCGCCGCCAGCACGCCGACTCTTTCAGAACTGAGGCGTGAGGCCGAACGCTGCCAGGCCTGTACGCTTTGGGAGCGCAGCACGCAAACCGTCTTCGGAGAGGGCAACGAGAGGGCCGGCATCATGTTGGTGGGCGAGCAGCCCGGCGATCAGGAAGACCTGTCTGGCCGCGCATTTGTAGGCCCTGCCGGGCAGTTGCTGAATGCCGCCTTGGCCAGCGCTGGGATCGACCGCGAGGAGCTTTACGTAACCAATGCAGTCAAGCACTTCAAGTGGAAGGCGGGGCACGATGTGAAGCGCCGCCTGCACGACAAGGCCAGCACGAGCGAGATCGAGGCCTGTCGCCCTTGGCTCTGGGGTGAGATCCTGAACGTGCAGCCCAAAGTGATCGTAACCTTGGGCAACACTCCGGCTCAGTCGCTCATCCGCCCGGATTTCAAGATCTTGACGATGCGGGGCATGCATGAACGGTCGCAGATCAAGGACCTCGGGGCGGTATTCTTCGCTACCGTGCATCCGTCTTACTTGCTACGCTTGCCGGAAGCGGACCGAGAGCACGCCATGCAGGGTTTCATTGCCGATCTGCGCGCTGCCAAGGCCTTGCTGGATACGATGGTGGCTCCGCCTGAGTAAGAAAGAGAGCTTCGCCATCTTTTGGATCAGAACGGCTTTTTTGCTCTTTTTAACTGCCATTCATGAACTAGACTGCACCTATGGATATTTTTGTCGCCACGGGGAACCGCCACAAATTGGAGGAGATCGACACCATGATGCGCGAGTCGCAGCTCGACGTGAACATCTACGGCGCACACGCGGTCGGCGGCATGCCGGAAGTGGATGAAAATGGCGACACCTTTGCCGCCAATGCCGAGCTGAAGGCGCGCGCGTTACTGCCTCTGCTCCAACCGGGGCAGTGGGCGTTGGCTGACGACAGCGGCATCGTGGTCGACGCACTCGACGGCCAGCCCGGCATCCACTCCGCCCGCTATGCCGGCACCCACGGCGCCGACGAGGCCAACAACGACAAGCTGCTGGCCGAATTGGGCGAGACGCCCCTGGAGAAGCGGACGGGCCGCTTTGTCTGTGCCCTTGCCTTGATCGACTCCGAGGGCAAGAGCCACATCTTCGAAGGCAAGGTGGAGGGGCACATCCTCTTTGAGCGCCACGGCGACCACGGCTTCGGCTACGACCCGCTCTTCCGCCCGGTGGGCTACGATACGAGCTTCGGTGTGCTGCCCGAGGAGGTCAAAAACGAGATCTCCCACCGCTCGCAAGCCCTCCGTAAGATGCGGGAGTGGCTGGCAAAGCAGAAGTGGTAGCCGCTCTGAGTTCTACCACCGGCGAAACAGCCAGCCGCGCAACAGCGTGCTGGGCGCTTCGATGGGGGGTGCGGCAGGGTCAGGTTCGGGCGCGATGCCCATCATGCCCTTGATCCATTCCTTGGCCGCTTCCACGCCTTGGGTGACAACGTGCGGGCCGTAGGCGATGACCACGTAGATGATGAAGCCGTAGAGGCAAAGGGCAAAGAAGCCGATCACGCAGGCGAAGAGGGAAAACAGACCATCTTCTTCCATCAGCCCGATGCCGAGGAGGAAGATCACCATCGCCGGGAAGGTGTTGGTATACGGGATGGGAAGGATCATGAGACAGGCCATGATCAGGACGAGCCAGCCCATGAGGCTCTTGCCCACTTTACCGCCGATCCACTTCATGCGCGGCTTGATCATGAACTCGATCCGCTGGAAGAACGAGGCGGCAAATTTCAGCATGTTGTCCGCCAGCTTCCGGTTGATCTTCATCTTGCGGAAGCGCTCCGGGAAGATTGGCACGTGGCGACCCCCGATCATCTGCACGGCCAACAGGGCCAGCATGATGCCAAACGGGGTGCTGTAGCCGGGCGCGGGGATGGGCAGGGCGCTGGGCAGGGCCAGCAGCACGAGCAACATGCCGAAGCCCTTTTCACCCACCCGGTCTACGAGCATACCGAGCTTGAGTTCCTGGTTTTCGCTGCCCGCGAGCAGCTTGCGAAAGTCTTCCGAGAGGCTGTGAGCGGCCATAAGTCAGAGGCGGAGCTTGGGGGCGGTCCCTTTGCTCCGCAAGTCGTAACGGTTGTAATCGCTCTAGCCCTGGGCCAGTTCTTCCGCCCGATGCTTGGCGGCCAGCACGGTGCGCTTCATCAGCTCGCGAAAGCCAGCCTGTTCCATCACGGCGAGGCCCGCGAGGGTCGTGCCGCCGGGTGACGATACCCAATTGCGATGCGTTTCCGGGGTCTCCGGCACCACATTGAGGAGTTCGCCGGCCCCGCGCACGGTCTGCAGCGCCAGACGGTAGCTCAGCTCGGCGTCGAGACCTGCCGCCACGCCCGCATCGCGCAGGGCGGCTACAAATTCAAAAACGTACGCCGGGCCGCTGCCGCTGACGCCCGTAACCGCGTCGATCTGGTCTTCCGTCACCGTCACGGTTTCGCCGAGCGCATCGAGGATGCTCTTTACCATCTGGTCGTCTTCATGGTCGAGCTCGCTGCTGGCCGCGTAGGCGGTAATGCCCGCGCCGATCTGGCCGGGGGTGTTGGGCATGGCACGCACGATGTTGCGAGCGGTGGGGAAGACGCTTTGCAGCTTGGCAATGGGGGTGCCGGCCAGGATCGAGATGATCAGGCGCTTACGGCCCAGCTCAGCCACATTGTCTGGCAGCTGGCCCAGCTGCTGGGGCTTGCAGGCGAGAACTACGGTATCGGCATCGCCAAACAATTCGTCGAGGCTCTCGGTGTAGCCGATGCCGGTCTTTTCCGCCAACTCCGGCCCGGTATTGTCGGCTGCGCTGGTGCAGATGATCTGCTCCGGCGCGGCCACGCGGTGACGCAACAACCCGGCTACGATGGCACTTGCCATGCGTCCGGCCCCAATGAAAGCGATCTTCGCCATGCGCAAAGGGGTAATGCCTTTTGGGCTACGACCGCAACTACGGACGCAACAAATCTGCCGTAAATCGCGCGTTAAGCCTCGTTTGCATCGTCGGGCTGGCTGGCCAGCACATCGAACTCATCGGTCAGCGGATCGCGAATCGGGTGCAGCAAGACGGCTTGCGTGCCAGCCTGCCCATCATGGTGCTTTTCCAACTTCACCGTGCCACCAAGGCTGTTGGTCGCGTGGCGGACAATGGTCAGGCCCATGCCGCGGCCCACTGCTGGGTGCCGCGAGACGAAGGGCTCAAACACGGTATCGGCCATGCTTTCCTTGACGCCCATGCCATGGTCGCTCACCACCACGCGCAGGTATTCGCAAAATTCACCCTTTTCGGTGCTCGTCTCCAGCCAGAGGCCGCGTTCGGTAGGCGGGGTGCCATCGGCGTAGCTCTCGTAGGCGTTGATCAACAGCCGCCCGATAATGTCTTCGAGCATCTCCTGGTTGGTGTCGATCGAGAGATCGCCCACCGGGTTGTTGACCACCACCACGGCTTCCGGCACCTGATACTCGGCCTTGAAACGCTGGATCGCGTTGTGGAGCACGGCAGGGACCGGAATGGCGGATTTTCGCACCCGGTCAAACTCCGCGATCGTCGTCAGCTCGCGCACGATCCCCACCATGCGTTTGACGGCCTGGTCCAGCTTGTCGCTGGTGCGCACTAGACGTTCGCGGTGGTCGAGCGACGCACGCATCAGGTCGAGGTAGCCGACCACGACGCCCAACAGGTTGTTGAGGTTGTGGGCAATGCCCTCCGTCACATGCGCGACGGCGGCGTGCCGGCGCGATTCGGCCAAGCGATTGCTCAACTCGAGATTCTGGCGGTAATTCTCCTGGATGCGCAGCTGTGTGCTGATCCGCGCCACCGTCTCGTCGAGGTCGATCGGTTTGGTGATATAGTCCGCCGCACCTACGTTGAGGCCTTCGAGTTTGCCCTCCTTGGAGGTCTTGGCAGTGATGAAGATAACCGGGATATCGCGCGTCTGCGGGTCTTCTTTCACCCGTCGGCACACTTCGATGCCGTCCATCATCGGCATCATGATGTCGAGCAGGATCACGTCGGGCCGCTCCTGCCGGACTTGTTCCAGAGCCTCGACGCCGCTGAAGGCAGAGTGCACCCGCATGCCCACCCGATCGAGCTTGCGCTCAAGGAGGCGAACGTTGATCGGTTGGTCATCGACGACCAGGACAAGCGGGGGCTTCATCGCTCAGGTATTTCAGGCGCGCTTCGAGAGTTGGAACGCTTTGTAAGTGTTGCGCATCAACATGGCAACCGTCATCGGCCCGACACCGCCGGGCACGGGAGTGATGGCGGCCACCTTGGGCTCCACTTCGGCAAAATTCACGTCCCCAGCGATGCGGTAGCCCTTCTTCTGGGTCGCATCTTCGACCCGGTTGATCCCCACATCGATCACCGTAGCGCCGGGCTTCACCATGTTGCCGGTCACAAACTCCGCCTTGCCGATAGCGGCGATCAAAATGTCCGCCTGGCGGGTGATGCTCGGGAGGTCGTTGGTGCGCGAATGGCAGACGGTCACGGTGGCGTTCGCCAGCGGGCCCTTGCGCATCATCAACAGGGCGGCGGGCTTGCCCACGATCAGGCTGCGGCCGAGCACAACGACGTGCTTGCCCTGGGTTTCGATATTGGTGCGGGCCAGCAATTCCACGACGCCCGCAGGGGTGCAGGCGACGAAGGCGTTCGGGTCTTCCTGCACGAGGCGCCCGAGGTTCGCGACGCTGAAGCCATCTACGTCCTTGTCGGGGCTCACGCGGTTGAAGACCGTGCGCTCGTCCATGTGGGCGGGCAGGGGAGCTTGGACCAGAATGCCATGGACGTCCGGATCGGCGTTCAGCTGGTCGATCTCGGCCAGCAGGTCTTTTTCCGAGATCGTGGGCTCGTAGACCTGCACGCGGCTGGTCATGCCGATCTGGGCAGCTGTCTTTTCCTTTTTGCGGACATAGAAGACCGAGGCGGGGTCTTCACCCACCCGGATAAAAACCACACAGGGGCGGCTATCAGCAGGCAAGGCGGAGACCTCTACCGTCAATTCTTCCACAATTTGTGCCGCGATGGCGTTTCCGTCGATCAGTTGGGCCATGAACTATTCAGTAGAATCGAATAAACGAAAGATAACTTTAGTTGAGACTTCTATGGAGCCATCAAGCGCATGTTGCGAGCCCGGATCACAATACCTTCCTCATCTGTTGTATCCCACAGGCCATAGACTTCCACCGGCTGGTTGGTATACTCATTAACGGTGCCCTGGATGAGCACGCCCGAGATGTCGACAAAGGCGATGCGCTTTCCGGATTCGCTCTGCAGCTCGAAGGCATACTTCGGGTAGCGCAAGGCATACCATTTGCGCGAGCTGGGGACGAGCTTGCCATGGAAGGTGTCGTGGATTTCGCCCGTGGCCGGCTGGAGCCGGGGCTCTTCGCGGTTGACGGGGTAGGGATCCGGCACCGGCGGGGCGACCCGCACTTTTTGGTTGCGCGCGATGGGGCCCGATTGCGGGGCAGGCGAGGCAAAAATTCGCGGCTGGATTTCGCGCACGCGCTGGACTTCGCCTGCCGCCGGGCGGGGCTCCGGTTGTGCGACGGGGGCCGGAGCCGCCTGAGGTTGGCGAGAGGGCTGAGCCACCGGCGTAACGGGCTGCGGAGCGGGGGCTGCGGGCGCCGGGCGGGAAGCCGTGGCCGGTTGTGGCTGCTGCGGCTGGAAGGTGCTGCTCCGGGTCGTGCTACGCGGGGCGGAGGGCGGAGGCGCATCCAGCGCAGTGATCGAAGCCGGGGGCGGGGTCGTGTTGTTTTCGTCCATCACCGGCTCCGTCACCTCGACCACTTGAGCGCGGGGCGGGCGGGCTGGTGTGGTGGCCGACGCTTCCTCGACGGTCGAAGCAGGCAGCACAAAAAAGTCGTCGCGCGCCGGTTGCACCTGTTGACGCGATGGGCTGGCGGGCGTAGGGGATGCGACCGGGGCAGGCGTGGCGCGGGGCGTCACTGGAGCGGGTTGCGGCGCGGGCTCCTCGTTGAGGGGCGAATTATAGACCAGCAGCGGCTCGTCCGGCTGGTTGGGGTTGAGGTTGAAGCTGGGGCCGCTGCCATCCGGGCTGCGCGGGGCGCCGCTGCCGTTGGAAGTACCACGCATTTCGGCAATCTCTTCCGCCACCCCGCGTGGGTTGTAGCCGATGGACTGGCCGGGAGCGACTTCCTTTTGCACGCCATCGACCATGATCGTGACTTTCTTCGGCTCCGGGCGGGCTTCACGGGCGGGCGCCTGCTCTTCCTTTTTCCCCCAGGGGAGGCTGAAGAACGCCAGTTTGCGCCCTTCCTTCTGGGCCTCTGCCTCTTCCTGCGCGGGGTAGTAGACGTAAACGGGCTTGCTCAGCTTGATGCGTGTCCACCACTGGTTGCCGTCGATCACCTCAACCTGATCGCCCTCCAGCACCGTAGCGATGGGGGGCAGCTGGGAGTTGGGCTCCAGTTGCACTCGAGTCCCGGGCCGGGGCATGCCTGTCGTCGTATTTAGAGTCGTAGCGCTGATATATCCGTACCAGGGGCCTTCATAAACGGCGCCCACCCAACCGCGCGGCACGTCGAGCGGAGAGTCGTCGGTCAAGCGCACCTGCCGGCTGGGCAGGCTGACGTCGATCACCTCCGGGCTGTCTGTACGGGGTTCGATATAGAGGGTGACGCCGGGGAGCGAGCCGGCGATACCAAGGAATACGGTTGCAGCGAGCGCGAGCCGTTTTGCCATCATCGCGATTCAATAAGTAGGTTATTCCCCTGAGGCGTTCAGCTCAACAAACGGCGAATTTCGTTGCGACCGAGCACTTGGAAAGCACCGGCGCTGAGGCCCTTGAGGGAGTACTGGCCGATCTGAAACCGTTGAAGATAGCGCACATCGTAGCCCAGTGCATAAAAAAGACGGCGAATTTCACGTTTTTTACCGTGATCGAGGTGCACCTCCAGCCGCTTGCCGCTTTCAGGGCCCTTCGCCGTGTTGGTGATCACCCGCTCTACCTTGAGGCGTTCCCCTTCCCAGCTGATGCCGTTGAGCAGCTTACCGCGGTCCTCATCGGAGAAGGTCCGGTCGAGCTCCACCCGGTAGCGCTTGATCACCCGATTGGTTGGGTGGGTCAGGCGCTGGGCCAGGTCGCCATCGTTGGTCAGGATCAACAAGCCCTCGCTCTCCAAGTCCAGGCGACCGGCGATCAGCAGGCGCTCCTTTTGCAGGGGCAGAGGCAGCAGTTCAAATACCGTGCGCTGGTGGTGAGGGTCGTGGTGACTGCAGAGGTAGCCCTTGGGCTTGTGCAGCGCCAAGGTGACGTGGGTGCGTTGCTTGGCGAGCACGCGGCGGCCATCGAGTTTCACCACCGACTTGCCGGGGATCACCTTCGTGCCTGGTTCGGCCACCTCGCCGTCCACTTCCACTCGACCTTCCAGGATCATGCGGTCGGCATTGCGACGGGAGGCAACCCCTTGTTCGGCAAGGTATTTCTGAAGACGGACGGACTCTTGCATGAGATAAACTACGCAACATGCGACATTCGGAGCAATCTTACAATGGATTTACGCGCAAACCAAGGCTTTCGCCTTGCTGCGACGGCTGCTATCGTTTGTAATTGCAGGTAATCTATTAAGTCCCCAGCCGATGAGATTTAACCGTTCAATCCTGCCTGTTTTCCTGTTCGCCTGGCTTGTTTCCGGGCTTTTTGCGGCCGCCGATCAGCCGGCCATCGCTCGCCTTCTCAAAGTCTCGGGCGATTACATATTGCTCAACCCCGAGGGCGAGGAGCGTCAGCTGGATGGGTCGCGTCAACTTTACGAGGGCGAAGTCCTCCAGACCGGTGAAGACAGCACCGGCGTCATCCTCTTCTCGACCGGCACGGTCGCCACCCTGCGGCCTGAGACGACGATCGAGATCGTTCGTAATCGTCAAGAGACCGTCGACGAGGCGGCATCATTGAAAGCCGCCCAAGAGACGACCCCTAGCGATGTTCAGATCAAGCTGTACAACGGTAGCGTCATCTCCGACGTCAAAAAGCTCCGCGGGGACTCCACCTACCAAATCCACACCCCACTTGGCACCGCAGGCGTCCGGGGTACTCTTTTTCAGACGATTTACATAACTCCGATCATCAACCCGGTGCAGCTCCAGCCGGGCAATTTGGTGCGAAATACGTCCTTCACGCCATCCATCCTGGCCAACTTCGATTCGAATATTGCTCGTCTTCTCGAGGCGCGAGTAAATGCCCTCCAGAACAGGATCGGATCTCTATCCATCCATGTATTTACTGGCGGAGTGACTTATAATGTCGGGCCCTATGGGACCATCACCCAAGGGGGCAATAATCAGACGGTTAACATTTCCGGCGGCCAATCGGGGTTCTTTACTCCTACTCAGCAGGGCAATAACCCCGGGCCGCTGAATGTAACGCTCACCTATACGCCGAACAGCATCGGGCAGGAGATCCAATTCCAGGCGCAGCAGTCCCGTAATATTGTGGTCGAGACCAACCCTGATACCAGCTTCTCGGATCCGTTGCTCCCGGATGATGGCGGGAATGAAGGAGGAGACGATACGGAGGTCCAGAGTCCATCCAGCGGCACCGATGACGAATTCGAAGACATCGACTTGCCGGACCTGCCGGGAGATCTGGAAGACATAACGCAGGCTGATATCGAGAGCTAGATCGCGCGAGCATATTGACTCTACCAAGGCTGATCGAGCCGGAGGGCTTCCCCTCCACGCTCTCATCAGTCTTTTTTATTGGGCGAGCCTTAAACGCCCCCCTGGGGGATCTATTACGCCAATGCGCGTAGCGCGAGCGAGTAACCCTGCAGGCCCAGGCCGCAGATCACGCCTGCTGCAACCGCCGAGATGTAGGAGTGGTGGCGAAACTCCTCGCGCTGGTGCACGTTGGAGATATGCACCTCGATCACCCTGAGGCCACTGCCCTTGATCGCATCGCGCAGGGCCACGCTAGTGTGAGTGTAGGCCGCAGGGTTGAGGACAACGCCCGCTACGCCCGCGTCGGCCAGTTCCCACAAGTGGTCGACCAGCGCGCCTTCGTGATTGCTCTGGAAGAAGCGCACCGCCACGCCCAGCCCCTCGGCCTCGGAGCGCAGTTGACGCTCGAGATCGGTCAGGGTGCCTGCGCCGTAGACGCCCGGCTCGCGTTGGCCGAGGCGGTGCAGGTTGGGTCCGTTGACAATGGCGATGGTCTTCATGGCGAGCACCTTAAGCGGCTGGAGGCTCCGCTGGCAAGTCAACTCAGAGCGGGCACTCCGTCTCAATGAAGGTCCATTCGAGCCCAAATTTGGCCGCCACTTCGGCCGCGAGAGCGCGCACGCCATAGGTCTCGGTGTGGTAGTGGCCGCCGATCAACAGGTTGAAGCCCTCCTCCTGTGCGAGGGTGAAGTGCTCCTGCCGCAGCTCACCCGTCACCAAGGTATCGACGCCGTGCTGCTTGAGGTAGGGCAGGGCACTGCGTCCGCTTCCGGTCAGGATCGCCACGCGCCCCGGGTTTTCACTACCGTAGAGGATCTGCTTGAACGGCCCCGGAAAGAGCTGCTGCAACCGGCGCGCCAGCTCGTTGCGGTCATATGGGCAGCGCGCCAGCAGCCCGATCGGCTCACCCTCGTGCGGCAGGAAGCGCTCGTCGGGCTCCAGCCCCAAATCTTTGGCCAGCAGGGCGTTGTTGCCGATTTCCGGGTGCGCGTCGAGAGGCAGATGGCTCCCGTAGAGCGCGAGGTTGGCGTCGAACGCCGTCTTGATCTTGCGGTAATGCTTGCCCGAGATGCTCTTGATCCCGCTCCAGAACATCCCGTGGTGCACGATCAGGAAATCGACCCCCTGTTCGGCGGCACGCTGGATCGGAACCAGCCCGCCGTCGACGGCGGCACCGATCTTGGTAACAGTGCCGTTGTTTTCGATCTGCAGACCGTTTTCAGCGCCCGGGAAATCGCGGATCTCGAGTCGGCGGGTGCGTTGATCACAAAAGGCGAGGACTTCGCTGAGCTTTGCCATGCCACCAACCTTGCACGCCTGTGCTCCAATGCAACGCGATTCCCGCATCTGCAGAAAGAGGTGAGGTTAAAAATTCATTTCTGCGGCTGAAAGCGATTGCAAGCGACGGTTTGACCGAAGATAGAAGAGGCATGCCGCTCCGCTTGGTCGCCCTCTCCATTTTAGCCCTGATCTCTGTCTCGCAAGGCTGGGCGGAGGCATTCCCGCGTGGGATGCCAAAAGAGGTCGACCACCGCGCCAAGTATGCCGAGCTGATCTACGGGCTCGAAAATCAAGGCATGCGCCCCTCCTGTTTGATCTTTGCCGTCGTTACCTGTCTGGAATTCCAGCACTACCAGAAAACCGGTCAGCAGTTGCAGTTATCGGAAGATTACGTGCTCTACCACGCCTATCTCGACCGTAATGAAGACCCCTTCAAGGCGGTGCAGGAGCTGGGCGCGCGCGACGCCGGGTTCAACTTTTCCGAGATCTACGGCACGATCCGCCAGCATGGCATCTGCACTTATGAGCGTATGCCGACTACCGTCGGTGCCAGCTCGGCCGATCTCGTCAAGCCCGACGCCGCTGCGCTCCGCGACGCCCGGCAGCGCCAAAAGCTGCATTACAAGCTTCTGGGCAACTCCGAAGACCCCAAGGCCGCCATGCTCGCAGCGATGAAGGCCCTGCAGGAAGGCCAACCCGTTGTGATGTCAGCGAAATGGCCCGCCTCTGCCGGGCTGAGCCGTGCCGTGCTGATCGACACGCAGCCGCCCGGCCCAGGCCACCACGCCGTCGCCCTCGTCGGCTACCAGAATGAAACAGGCAAGCTGGAAGACACCGTCTTCATTTTTCGCAATAGCTGGGGCCGCCACTGGGGCGTGAACGGCTTCGGCTTTATCTCCTGGTCTTATCTGGCGGACAACCTCGATACCTTCATCGCGGTATCCGCACCGTAGATTTGGCGTGCACCGCCGCCCGTTCGCTGCATGGTGAAAGGCGATGAAGCCGCAAGCCATCGTCTTTGACCTCGACGGCACCCTGGTAGATACCGAGCCGACGAGCCTCCGTAGCTGGCACCTTGCCGCCAAAGCCCTCAACTACCCGCTGCCGGAGGACTTTGTCGACAGCATCATTGGGCAAAACGCGACCCTCATCCGCCAGCGCCTGCACGAGGTGACGCCAGAAGGCTTCGACCCCGAAGCGTACTTCGAAGAAGCCCGCCAGACTTACCACCGCCTGCTGCACGACGAACCGGTGCCGCTCAAGCCCGGGGCCGAAGGCATGTTGCGCTGGCTTTCCAGCCTCGACATCCCATTGGCGATCTGCACCTCCACCAACCGCTTCGAGGCCGAGCACAAGCTGGGCTCCAACGGCCTGCTCGACTACTTCCAAGGGCTCGTGTGCGGCGATGAGGTGGCGCACGGCAAGCCGCATCCCGAGCCGTACCTCAAGGCGGCGGAATTGCTCAAGCTGCCGCCCGAAGCCTGCATCGCGGTCGAAGACAGCCCCAACGGCGTCCGTGCGGCCCACGCCGCTGGCATGCGCGTGATCCTTATCCCCGATATGGCGGCAATCATGCAGGAAGTCGAAGCCCTCTGCTGGCAACGCGTCGACCACCTCGACGCCGCCCGCGCCTGTCTACTCGCTGAGCTGGAGCGGCAGCGGTAGGGGTGGCTTACGGCTTAGAGGCATGATGTTCTAGTAGCGTCTGCTCGTATACTTGCATGACCTGCCGGGTCATCGCTTCGCTGGAAAAATACTCCAGCGCCACCTTTTCGGCTTGGGTAGCAATCGTTTGGCGGCGAGCGCAGTCCGCTTGAAGAGCGGCAATGGTGTCGGCCATATCTTCGGCATCTCCACTGCAGACGACGGAAGCCATCCCGGGTTCGCGCAAGATATCCGCAATGCCTCCTACGCCAGTAGTTACGACAGGGGTGCCGAGCAACATACCCTCAATTACCACCAATCCAAACGGCTCCTGACGCGATGGCACCAACAGCAGGTCGGCCGCGCGCATCAGACGCTGTATATCGGGCCGAAACCCAAGGAAGCGCACTTGATCGGAGACCTTCCACCTTTGCGCCAAGGCTTCCAGCTCTTGCTGATAGGCATTTGTCGCACCCGCGATTAAAAGACGAGTATCAGGCCAGCGCGAAGCCAGCTTAGCCAAAGCTTCAATAGACAAATCCTGTCCCTTGGCTGCACTTAGCCGCCCGGCATGTAGCCAGAGCGGACCAACTAAGGGCAGCCCAAGCTCTTGCCTCAGCTCCACCTGTAGTGCCTCTTTGGGCTGTTGCCGCCAAGGGCCAAGATGTGCACCACTGCCGTTCGGGATGAGGTGGACGCGCTCTGCTGGCAGCCCTGCCTCAAGGTAATAACGATGTGTCGCCTGAGAAATGCTGATCAGATGCCCGCTCTGCACGGCTTTATGATAAGCCGGATGGTCTTTATGGATGTGCAGGTGGGCAACCGTCGGCACTCCCAGTTGGCAGAAAAAAGGGGCCAGCTTCACCGCCCCAGTTAAATGCAGGTGGACGATATCAACACCCACCTCGCGCACGAACCGTCGAAGATTCCATTGCGGCCAGAAACGCGAAATCTTCACTTGGGCATTGCGTAGACCCGACTGCGCAACGATTCCCGACAGCTCACCCCCGCCGCGTCCCGCCATCCACGTCTCATGCCCCCATGCCTGCTGCTGGAGCGCCAGCGTCAACGCTAGTTGTTCCGAGCCCGCGAAATGGCGCGAGACGATGAAATGCAGTATCTTCATGGCTCGAACCGCCACTAAGCTCTGCGCAAAATGCGTTTACCAGAAATCGCCCCATAGGCCTGGTAAACGTATTCGGTCGCCCACATCCGAATGGCGCGGCGCATGTAGGCCCCCCGGGTGAAATTCACGTTGTAACGTTTTTCGTCCACATGGCGTTTTTCCCAGTCGGTCATGTCGAGATAGCGATAAAACTGCTGAATGATGCCATAGCTACCGTTGCGGTGGTAAAACCATGGCTTGAACTTTAAGATAGCATGGTAATTCACCGCTTCCCGATAAGGTATACGTGGACGGTTTTCGGAAAGAATGATAAGCCGGTTCCAGCTCGGGTCCAGTTTTGTCCAGTCTTGGTAATGAACGACGTTCAGGATCGTTTGGTCTTCCTGCTGCGGGTTAAATGCGGCACGGCTGCAGAGCTGAGCGATCCGTTCGGATGTCTTCAGGCTCCTGATACGCTCCAGGTCGAGTATGAGAAAGCCCGAATTAAAATACGGAGCTTTAGCGTTGAAACCGAGATCGTTGTATAGGAGCGCGTCTTTCGTATTCCCAAGCGTGCCGCGGACATCGGCACAAGCCGCAATCGAGGTCGATAGCTCCTGCTTGAAAACCGAGGCCAGATCTTTGTTGATGATGATATCCGTATCGCTGTAGATCGCCTTCTTTAAATCAGGAAACAGTTCCGAGATCTGAAACCGAGCGTAAGCCGCAGGGCTCAAATAGGTGTTGGTGATAGGGAAGCTTGACAGCAAGTCTCCGCAGATCGGATGGAAGCTTAACGCATGTCGGTCGCCTAAAATGGGAGCGAGGCTTTTCTGAAGCTGTTGCTGATAGTCGGAGCCGATGCCCGAATCGAGCACACGAATGTCCAACTTCCAGCCTGGATCGAGGTTGCGGATGGCTGAAACGACCGTTACGACGAGACCTGTAACGTAGTTCCGATCGGCAGCAACAATCAAAGGGAGAGTTGCTTCGGCAGCCGGATATGCGGGATTCTGGGAAATCTTCATTCGACAACTAGGACAATCTTGATACACACCGGATGGAACTGATGGCGTCAAGACTCTGTTCATACGCCACCTTACCCAGCGTTTTTGACTGGCTTTTACGCCGAAAGCCGTTTCGCATGGGAGGATGCAAGCGAAAGTCGTGGATGCGCTCGTGGAGCTGCAGCGGGAACGGACCGTGCGATGGCACGAAGAAAAACCGCAGGCCAGCCTGCAGGAGGGGCTGCTCGCGCTGGTGGAACAAAACCACCTGCGTAACTTCCTGCTCTGGCACGAGGAAGATGTGGCTCGTCGCGACGACCTCGGGGCCGAAGCCGTCTACAAGGCCAAGCGGGCCATCGATGGCTACAACCAGCAGCGCAACGACTTCATGGAGAAGATCGACCAGCATTTTGTCGACGTGCTCCAGCCGGTGACCGAGGGCGTGCCCTTCAACTCCGAAACGCCCGGCATGATGTGCGACCGCCTTTCCATCCTGGCCCTCAAGGAATTCCATATGGAGGAGCAGACGCAGCGATCTGACGCTTCGCCCGAGCACATCGAGAAGTGCACGCACCGCCTCGCCGTGATCCGCCGCCAGCAGGCCGACCTGGGGCAGGCCTTGCGCGAGCTGGTGCGCGAGGTGCGCGAAAAGCAGCGCAGCTTCCGCGTTTACTACCAGTTCAAGATGTACAACGATCCTTCGTTGAACCCCGAACTCTACCGCAAAGCTCCTCAGTCGTAGCCCGCGCATGTCCCTCGTTCCGACCCGCGATTTCCCGACTGGCGACTACCATTCGCCGGCCGACCTCAAGCCCCGCTGGTGGGCGCGTCCCTTTCCCACGCTCGCCTTCTACGCGGGTGTCTTCCGCATCGTGCAGTGGTCCAAGGATTTGGCCTGCCATGGGGAATATGGCGATGAGCGCTGGATCGAGGCCTCCTGGTATGTCTGCCGTCAGTTCGAGAAGTGTGGCGCACCGCTCCACATCGAAGGTGTCGAGCACTTCCGGGATCTTCCGGGTCCGCTTGTGTTTATCGGCAACCATATGAGCACGGCGGAGACGTTTATGCTCGGCTCCCTGATCGGCCCACACAAGCCGGTGACTTTCGTGGTGAAGAAGAGCCTGGTGACTTACCCGCTCTTCGGCCCCGTCATGCGTTCACGAGACCCTATCGTGGTGGGCCGCGAAAATGCGCGGGACGACCTCAAGATCGTGCTTGAAGGCGGTGAGGAGCGCCTGAAACGAGGGCGTTCGCTGATCGTCTTCCCGCAGCGGACCCGTACGGTCGACTTCAACCCCGCAGAATTCAATAGCATCGGGGTCAAGCTGGCCAAGCGCGCTGGCGCCACCGTGATCCCGGTTGCGGTCAAGACCGACGCCTGGGGCAACGGCACCAAGCTCAAAGACTTCGGGCCCTTCGACGCCAGCAAGCCCGTGCACGTGGCCTTCGGCGAGCCTCTGCAAGTCACAGGCACCGGCAAGGAAGCCAACGAAACGGTCATTGCCTTTATCCAGCAAAAGCTCGCCGAGTGGGAGTTGGAAGACGCCGCCTGGCGTGAGAGAAAAAAGTAGGCGGCAGAACGCAGTGGAGCCGTCAACGCTGTCCAAGCTCAACCCTCGTGCAGCTTCTGCTTCCTTTTCTTCATTCTCCTCTGCTAAGATTCTCTCCATGACCGCTCCCTCTGCCAATGTCGCTCGCTTTCTTCCCCGCATGGCTGCTCAGGTGCCTGAGCATTGCGCGGTAAAAGTGCCACTGGGGCAGGGGAGCGACGGCACCATCCGGTACCGGGAGCGCAGCTTCGCCGAGCTTGAGCGCGAGAGCAACGCGGTCGCCCATTTACTTGAGCAGCGTGGCATCCGGCGCGGCACCCGCACGCTGTTGATGGTCAAGCCGGGGCTGGACCTGATCCAGCTCACTTTCGCACTCTTCAAGGTCGGCGCGGTCCCGGTAGTGATCGACCCGGGCCTTGGGCTCAAACACTTCCTGCGCTGCGTGCGCCACACCCAGCCCGAGGCAATCGTCGGCATCCCGCTCGCGCAGGCCGTAAGGCAGGTCTTTCGCGGCAGTTTCAAGAGCGTGAAGCGCGGCTTGACGGTCGGCGGCAGTTTTCAAAAGCACGTGCAACAGCAAGCCGGACGACAAGCCGATTACCACCCGGTCGAGGCCCGACCCGATGAGCTGGCCGCGATCCTCTTCACCAGCGGCTCGACCGGCCCCGCCAAGGGGGTCTGCTACACGCATGCCATGTTCGACGCGCAGGTGCGGTTGATCGGGCGGCAATACGCGATCCAGCCCGGCGAGGTCGACCTGCCCATGCTGCCCGTCTTTGCTCTTTTTAATCCAGCGTTTGGCATGACGACGATCGTGCCGCTGATGAATCCTAGCCGCCCCGCGACGGTCGACCCGGCCGTGATCGTGCGGGCTATTCAACAGGATCAGGTCACCAATTCGTTCGGTTCGCCTGCCCTCTGGACCAAGGTGGTGCGGCATCTGGAGCAGACCGGTGATACGCTGCCCAGCCTGCGCCGTATTCTGATGGCGGGTGCGCCTGTCCCTCCCGGCCTGATCCAGCGGCTGAAGCGCTTCCTGCCCAATGGCGAAATTCACACCCCCTATGGAGCCACTGAGTGCCTGCCGGTCGCATCCATCAGCGGCACGGAGGTGCTGGAAGAAACGGCAACGCAAACGGCAACCGGCGCGGGCACTTGCGTGGGCAGACCGCTCCCGGAAGTTGAGGCACGCATTATTGATTTGCACGAAGGACCGCTGGCGGACTGGTCCACCGTGCGCGTGCTGCGTCCCGGGCAGATCGGTGAAATAGTCGTGACTGGCCCGAGCGTAACCGAGAGCTACGACCGCCTGCCCGAAAAGACGGCCGCAGCGAAGATCCGGGATGGCCAGCGCATCTGGCACCGCATGGGCGATCTCGGCTACCGCGACGTCGACGGGCGACTGTGGTTCTGCGGGCGCATGGCTGAGCGGGTGGAGACCGAGCACGGCACGCTGTACACGGACCCCATCGAGGCCATCTTCAACCAGCATCCGCTTGTCTTCCGCAGTGCCCTGATCGGCCTGGGTGCGCGGCCTCTGCAGGTCCCGGCCATCGTGATCGAGCCTTACGACAAGCTGACTCCCGTTTTGCAAGAGCGGCTGGAGACGGATCTGCTCGCCTGGGCCGCAAGCCACGAGAAGACGCGCATGATCCACAAGGTTTTCTTCTTCAAGCCCTTCCCGGTGGACGTGCGTCACAACGCCAAGATCCACCGCCTTACGCTGCAGAAACGCTTCGAGCAGCGTTAGCGATTCGAGGAGTTGCGCTGCGAATCCTCATAGAGCCATACCATCCGGTCGAGGAACCAGAGCTTGCCCAGGATTACGAGGACCAATCCTAGCATGAGGCTCCATTCGTGGAGGGCAAACAACCCCCACGCCACGTATGGCATACCGAGGCTCGCGACGACCGAGAGCACGTAGGGGGCGATTCGATGCCGGGGCGCGAGTGAATTGCGGGGCGATTCCGTCCAGATACGTTCGCCCAGGACAGCCCGGGAGGCCCAGCTGCGAGTGCTGCGCGGCGGCGGAAAGGCCCGGGGATTGATCCACACCCATAGGACCAGCACCACAATCGGCACCCAGCACCAGGCGCCGATCCAGACGCGGCTCCAGATGGCCAGGCTGAGTGCAGGCAGGATCGCAAAGCGCGTCCAGACGCTCCAGGGGTTTGCATGGCGACGCCAAGTGGCATCGTCCATCGCGTGGGCCTTGGTCAGGATCTCGGAAAGCATGGCAGGAAGCGGCCAGCTTAGTCGCACAATCACCAACTGCAACGTCAACGAAATAAGCCTAAACCCCTAGCGATACTCCGGCGGGGTGGAATGCGTTGCGGGCGGCTGGCTCCATGAGGCCATGCGCTGAGTCAGCAGCTCGGCGGTAGCCTCCATCAGGCGCTGGCCAATCACATCGACATGGCGCTGCCTCCAGTGCTCCAGCTCGGTTCCTTTTGCCCACTGGTTAAACGCCCCCAACGCCGGGCCGCAGTGGATCTGGTAGTCTACCCGTTGGCTGGTGTCGCCGCACAGAGCGAGGCGCATGCTGTGGATGAAATACCAGCGGAAGATCAACGCCATCTTTTGCTTCGGGTTGGCCTCCGCCCGGGTCAGCGCATCCGGTCGACTGCGGGCGTAATAGGCACGCGTCTCCTCCCACACCTCGTCGAAGCTGCGACGGAAAAAGCGCTCCTGGATCTGTTCGCGCAGTTTGGGCGGCAGATCGTCCAGTGAGTCGTAATGGCGGTAAAGGTCGTGCAGCTTGTTGGCGCGCGCCGGGAAAAACAGGCTCTTCTTCACCACCTGCACCTTCGCGCCCAGCTCAAACATGTCGCCTGCCGGGGCATACGCCGTGTCCTGCACGTTAAGGGTCTGCAACAGGTCTTTTACCGCGTCGCTGGTGCCGGCTTCCGGGGTGCATTGATTGATCGACCCGGTCAGTACAAAATCGGCGCCCAGCACAAAAGCCGCTGCGGCTGCCTGAGGAGTGCCGATGCCGCCCGCTGCACCTACGCGGATCGCCTGCGGGTAGCGGTGGCGCGCCATTGCCGCGTCGCGGACCGCCTGGATGGCCGGAAGCAGCGCATAGGGCGATCCCATGTCGGTATGGCCTCCCGAGTCTGCCTCGGCGCACAAGTCGTCTGCCACGGGGATGCGGCGGGCCAATTCCGCCTGCTCCGCCGTAATGACACCGCTTGCTCGCAGGCGCTCCAGCAGCTTTTCCGGCACGGGGCTGGTAAAGGCTTCCGCCACCTCCGGTCGCGAAACCTTGGCCAGCACCCGGTTGGGCACGACCACCTTGCCGTCTGCGCCGCGTGTGATTCCCTGCAGGCGGTAGCGGGCAAGGGCAGGCGTGATCTGGAAAAACGCCGCCGCCTCTACGCGTCGCACGCCATGCCGCAAAAGCAGGTCGACCGTCTGCTCTTCCAGCGCCGGGTGGTCGGGGTGGCAAATCAGGTTGACGCCCCACGGGCGATTCGGGCCCAAGTCGCGCTGCAAGGTCTGGATGGTCTGTTCGAGCGTCGAAAAGTCGACCCCGCCCGCCCCAAAGAAGCTGAGCAAGCCGGCCCGGGCCATCCGCGAAACCAGCGCCACCGACGCAATTCCCTTATACATTGCACCCGCCACGTAGGCGAGGCGACAGCCGTAGGCGCTGCGAAATTCCGCACTGCCCAGTTGCTCGGGCTGCAGGCCGTTTACCCTCGCGAGAGCGGAGGAAGGGGTGGGGCGGATGACAGGTTTAGGCGACGTCAATACGATGGGCGGCGCGTGGCGGCGGATCTTGCCGACCAGCCCCGTCAGCACGTTTCCCGGACCGACCTCTTCAAATTGTTCCACGCCCAAGCCCATCAGCACCTGCACCGTCTCGGTCCAGCGCACGCGATCGGTGATCTGCCCGGCCAAGGTCTCCGCCAGTTGGCCCGACTCGTAGGGGCGGGCGGTGCGATTGGCGATTACCGGGATCCGAGGCTCACGCAATTCCTTTGTGGCGAGGAAGTCCGCAAACTCCAACCGTGCCGGCTCCATGTAACGCGAGTGAAAGGGAGCACTGACGCGCAGAGGGATGTAGCGCGCCCCTGCCCGGCTAAACGGTGCTTCTGCCGTGGCAATGGCTTCGCGCGGCCCTGAGATTACCGCCTGGTCAGGCGAATTCAGGTTGGCGAGGTCGAGCGCATCCAGCCCCTCCTCGCTCAAGATCGCCTGCACTCGTTCGGCATCGAGGCCCACGATGGCGGCCATCCCGCCGCCGCTCGCAGCGGCCATCAGGCGCCCCCGCCGCTGGGTCAGCTCGACCCCCGTGCGAAAGTCGAAAACATCTGCAGCAAAGAGGGCGGTGTATTCGCCCAGGCTATGCCCGGCTACGACTTCCGGGGCCGGTTCGCCTTTGCCCCGACGCGCCAGGTAGTTGAGCGCCGATACGACAAAGAGCGCAGGCTGCGTAAACTGCGTCTGCCCCAGTTCGCGGCGCGGGTCCTCCAGGCACAGCTCGCGGATCGAGTAGCCGAGCACCTCGTCGGCAATGGCCACCTCGCGGGGAAAGGCATCGAACAAGTCGGCCCCCATGCCCTTTTGCTGGGAACCTTGACCGGGGAAGAGATGAGCGATGCGAGCGGTGATCATGCTTGGAAGGAGCTGAGGTAAACCTGAGGGCCACCCTGAGGGGCATAGAAGACGCCTTCCAGGATAGGGGCAAGGGCAGGGCTGGCGAGTTCCATGTTTACCTGACGAAACAATGTCGCCAGGACCGTCTCCATTTCGCGGATCGCGAAAAGTGTGCCGACGCATTTACGATTGCCTCCACCAAACGGCGTAAAGCCTGAAGCTTTGCTGCTGCCACCCAAAAAACGGTCTGGCAAAAACGTTCGGGCTTGGGGAAAGAGGTCTTCGCGGCGATGCAGGAGGTAGGGGCAGTTGGCTACCATTGTGCCGGCGGCCAGCGTGTAAGGCCCTAAATCAAAGTCCTCCTTCACCAGTCGCACGCCTGCGGTCACCATGATGGGGCTGAGCCGCAGAGACTCTTGCACCACTGCGGCCAGGTAAGGCAAAGTCTCCGCCTCGGAGCCAGCCGCAGCCAGTTCCAGCCGCAGCCGGGCGTGCACCTCCGGGTGGGAGAGGATCCACGCGACCGCCCAGGCCAGACTGACCGCTGTGGTATGAAAGCCGGCGATCAGGATCAGCAGCAGCTCGTCAAGCAAGTCGTCGTCGCTCAATGGCGTGCCGCTAGGGTCCGTAGCGTGCATCAAGTGCTCGCAAAGGCTTGCCTGCTCGTCGAGGCGTATGGGCATCCGCCTCCGTCGGGCGATTTCCTCCCTTAACAGGGCGCTGAGATGAGCCAGCATCCGGTTGCTGGACTCGGCGGTAGCCGTCGCTTGTTGAGTTTCGATCGCGCCGCTGTATCGCTGGCGCAAGGCCTCATTCGGGGAACCGAAAAGGGCCGCGAGGTTGGCTTCCAACGCGATTTCCTGCATTACCGGCAGCAGGGAAATCGGCTCGCCGTGCGGCAGGCGCGCCAGGCGCTGTTGCGCGAAGCCCCGCACGTGCTGCGTTGCGCTGGCCACCTGCGACTTGCCGAGCCCTGCCATCACGATCCGCCGTCTCTGCTGGTGGGCCTCACCGTCGAGGGCGAGGATGCAATGAGGGCGCAGAACCTCCCCGAACAGCACACGGTTGGCCTCTCCGGCCCGGATCGCATCCGTATTGGCGCGGTAGAGTTCGCCCAAAAGCGTGGGCTCGTAGACAAACACCCAATCGCCGTTGGCGCCCAGATGTTCGGTCCCGAAAGTGCCGAGGCGTAAGGTAAAGCAGTCGGGGTAAAGAAGGGCACACCGATCTAACAAATCGAAGGGTGTGGAGAAATAGGCATGAATTGCCTCTTCGGACGTCAGTGAGGGGCCGGCAGGTTGAGACATGAGACAAGCAAGGAGAAGGTTTGGACCTGCAACAAAAGAAACCGTATGAGATTAAGGCACGAGATACCTTCTATTTTCAAGTTTGTAGTGGTTGCCAAGAAGCACTTTTTTTGACACAAATCAGCTTGGCTAACGACCTGTTCTCGCTTTTGATCGCTTCCGTCTTTGTTTGATCGTCCGTCTGTGTCCTAAAACTCACCTCTTCCTGCCCGCTGTGAAACTGTCGTCTTATTTGTTAGGCGAAAACGCCCATGCGCTCGCATGTGCGGAAGCGTGGTTGGAACGCGGGCACGGGATCAGCGCGATCAGCACCGTCGACGAAGCCCTGTGCGGCTGGGCAGGAGAGCGAGCCATTCCAGTCGTAGCCCCCGGCCTGGGCCTGGCCGAGTGCTTGCAAGCCGCTGGCGCCGCAGATGTGCTCTTCAGCATCGCCAACTTGCGGGTCTTGCCGCCAGAGGTGTTGGCCTTGCCCGCAAAGATGGCGATCAACTTTCACGACGGCCCGCTGCCGCGCTATGCCGGTCTCAACGCTCCGGCCTGGGCCATTCTGCACGATGAGAAGATCCACGGCATCACTTGGCACCGCATGCTCCCGGAGGTCGACGCGGGCGAAATCCTCGTGCAGAGGCTCTTCCCGGTCGCTCCCGACGAGACCCTGCGCAGCCTCAACCGCAAGTGCTTCGAGCACGCGCTGGAAGGCTTTCAAGAGGTTATGCAAGCACTCGAAACAGGGGAGTCCGCGTGGCAGGCACAGCAGGGTGAGCGCACATATTTTGGCCGCTGGCACCGCTTCCCTCAGCTTGGCATTATCGACCTTTCCCAAGACCTGCCTACACTGCTCAGGCATTGCCGTGCACTCGACCACGGCAAGCCTCCCTCGCCTTTAGGCCCCGCCAGTCTCCTCACGGCCGACGGCCGCCTGCTGACCTTTACCCGATACCGACTCGTGCCCGGGGCAGGGGGTAAAGCGGGCGAAATCCGCACGGCCGGTCCCGGTTTTGTCGAGATCGTCGCGCATGGTGGCACGTTACGCTTCGACGGCTTGGCCGATGCCCACGGGCAGCCCTTTGACGCCACGCGCCTTGCGGGCCAGCCTTTCCCCATTCTCACCGCCGCCCAACGCGACGCGCTCGACGCGCTGGGTCAGGAACCTCGCGAGCTGACGTTGGCCGACCTCGAAGCAACCTTGGCCATCGCGAAGGAAGCAACCGGAGACGGCCTGCGGGCGAAGCTTCTCGTGGTGGCGCGGGAAGTCCTGCCTGCGCTCACCATCGACGAGGATACCGATTTGGAGGCCGCCGGATGCGATTCGATCCACTTTACCCGCCTCAGTGTGCGCCTGAACAAGCGCCTTGGCTTGAAGCTGAGCGCAGCCGTGTTTTTTCGCTGCCGCACCCTGCGCGCGCTACATGCCGAGATCACGGGACAGGGGGCCGCCCCCAAGCTGGATACGCTGGTGCCGCTCAATGCCGGTCAGCGCATTCTCTGGCAACTTCATGAGCTGAACCCGGCGGCGGTCGCCTACAACCTGCCTTTCGCCTTTCGCCTGACACCCGATTCGCCCTTGCGCGATGAAGTGAAACTACGGGCGGCACTGGCCCAAGTGGTCGCGGCCCATCCTGCGTTGCGCGCAAGGTTCGAGGCGGGTAGGGAAGTCGTCCAGCGCATCGCCTTCCCGCTCCCCGAGCTACCTTGGCAACAGGTACCCGGCGAGGCCACCGCCGACGCCCTCGAAGCTGCCGCACGTCGACCTTTCGACCTCGCGCAGGAGCTGCCGTGGCGGGTGGTATACTTTGCAGAGGCGGGCATGTTGCTCTGCGTCTTCCACCACCTGATTTTCGACGGCGTCTCACTTGGCATCTTTCTCGAAGACCTCGCCCGGGCCATACGCGGCGAATCCTTGCCGCCCGTGGAAGGCACCTTGGCCGATTTCGCGACCTGGCAACAGCAATCGCTCGATACCGAAGACTCCGAGGCCGCCCGCGATTACTGGAGTCGGCAGCTCCGTGATGCGAATCCGGTGCTCGATTTGCCGACCGATTTTCCGCGCCCCCCCGCGCCGGTCTTCGAAGGGCAAATCCATGCGCAGGAGTTGGATGCGGCTTTTTCCGAGCGGCTGCGTCAGTTGGCTCGGGACGCAGGCGTGCGGCCCTATACCGTCTTGCTGGCGGCCTACGCGCTGGTCTTGAGCCGCCACAGCCAGCAGAATGATTTGTGCCTCGGCCTGCCCTTGGCCGGTCGACCGGAAGCCTGCTTCGACCGTACGCTTGGCGCGCTTTTCAACCTCGCGGCGCTGCGCTTGTCGCCGGATGCACAGGAAATGGGCAAGGCCTGGCTGCAACGCGTGCAACAGGTGGCCGATGCGGCTCTGGAGCACGAGCACCTGCCATTTGGCGAGGTGCTGCGCGTGCTTCGGCAGTCCTCGCTCTTTCAGGCGGCCTTTTATGTCCAGCCGCCGCTCCCCACCGGAGCGCTGCAGACGCTCGGGCTGGTTCCGGTCCGCGAATTGCGCCAGACAGGGGAGTTCGACCTCGTGCTGGATGTGGTCGAGACGGAGGGCAGCTACGCGCTATACTGGAAGTTCCGCCCCTCGCTCTTTTCCGTCGGCACGATTGCCGCGATGGCGAGCCAACTGGCCACCCTCGTCACCAGCCTTGCCGAATCGACTGCCTGCAGCGTGTCGCAGCTCGCCATGGTTGCCGCCACAGAGCGCCACGATTTGCTGTACCGTTGGAACGATACCGCCGCCGATTACCCGCGTGAGCGTTGTGCCCACCAGCTCTTTCTCGACCAAGCCTACCAGCACCCCGATGCTCCGGCCGTGCATTTCGAGGGCCGCACGCTGACTTATGGCGAGTTGGAGGCCCAATCGCGCCATCTGGCCCAGCGTCTACAGGCGCGAGGTCTCGGCCCCGGCGACCTTGCGGCATGTCTGGTCGAGCGCAGCGAACGCTTGCCGGTCGTGTTGCTGGCGATCCTCCGCACCGGTGCGGCCTACGTCCCGCTCGACCCCACCCACCCGGTGGAGCGCCTGACCTACACGGCAGAGAGCAGCGGCCTGCGCCTCATTGTGACCGAGGCAAGGCTGCAAGGGCGTCTCCAGCTGCCGGGCGTCGCGGAAGTGCTGGTCGACCAGACGGCAGGCGAGCCAGCAGGCGAACTGGTGGAGCAGGGTGCCCCCACGGCGCTGGCCTATGTCATCTACACCTCCGGTTCGACCGGCAAACCCAAGGGCGTCGAAATCGGGCACCGCGCGCTGACCAACTTCCTGTGCAGCATGGCACGCGAGCCCGGCTTTACCGCGCAAGATCGCATCCTCGCCGTCACCACTGTCAGCTTCGATATCTGCGGGCTCGAGATGTTCCTCCCGCTCGTCACCGGCGGTTCACTCGAAATCGTCTCCAGCGAAACCGCCCGCGATGGCATCCGCCTGACGGAGATACTGGGCGAAGGCCATACGACGGTGATGCAGGCGACGCCCGCCACGTGGGAAATGCTGCTGGCGGCGGATTGGGAGGGCGACTCGGCTTTGAAGATTCTCTGCGGCGGTGAGGCGCTGGGCTCGCAACTGGCCGATGCGCTACTCGACCGGTGCGGCGAACTCTGGAATGTCTACGGCCCCACCGAAACCACCATCTGGTCGAGCCTTTGCCGAGTGCAGCGCGGCGAAAAGATCACCGTCGGGCATCCGCTCGCCAATACGACCCTGTATGTCCTTGATGCCGCACTGGAGCCCGTACCGGTAGGGGTCGAGGGCGAGCTATTCATCGGCGGAGATGGGGTGGCGCAAGGCTACCGGGGCCGCTCTGAGTTGACGGCAGAGCGCTTTCTGCCCGATCCCTTCCGCCCAGGCGAGCGCATCTATCGCACCGGGGATGCCGTGCGCCGCCTCGCCGATGGGCGCATCGAGTTTCGCGGTCGCATTGATTCGCAAATCAAGCTGCGGGGCTACCGCATCGAACTGGGCGAGATCGAAGCTACCCTGGAAAAGCTGCCCCGGGTCGAACGTGCAGTCGTGGTCCTTCGCTTCGAAGGCGATGCCCACCTGGCGGCATTTGTCGTCGCCCCCTTGTCAACCGAGCGCGACGTAACTGCCTGGCGCGAATCGCTCGCCCAATGGCTGCCCGACTACATGGTGCCCAACCGCATCCATCGCCTCCAGGCCTACCCGGAGACGCTCAACCGCAAGGTCGACCGTAAGTCGTTGACCGACCTGCCGCTGAACACGCTGTTGGCCCGCTATGGCGCAGCGGAAGCCCCCGCGGCCCAAGCCAGCACCGCTGCGCCCACCGATGGATTTCTGGACTCGCTGCGTCAACTGGCCGCGCGGGTGCTTGAGCAACCGGCCCATACGCTCGACCCGCAGGAGCCGCTCGGCCAATACGGCTTCAATTCGTTGCGCTTCACGCAGTTCAGTCAGCTGCTGAATAAAGAGCTTGGGCTGCGGACCAACGCCTCACTGTTCTACCAGTTTGGCACCTTGGACGCCCTCGCGCACCATTTGCGCCCGCTGGAGGTTCCCGTTGTTTTCTCCCAGCCCCAACCTGAAGCGCCCGAAGGCGATGCGGTGGCCATTATCGGCCTCGCCGCCCAACTCCCGGGCGGTAATCTGGAGGCCTTCTGGCAGCTGCTGCTGGAGCGGGGCGAGACCCGCCGGGAGGTTCCGCCCGAGCGTTGGGACTGGCGGGATTATCCCGATCAACCGGCCGCGCGCTGGGGCAACTTCATCGAAGACGTAGACCACTTCGACTATCGCTTCTTCGGCATATCGCGGCGCGAGGCCGAAGCAATGGACCCACAGCAGCGTCTGCTCCTGCAGCTGGCCTGGCACGTTTTCGAAGACGCCGGTTACGCCCCTTCTCACTTCGCTGGCAGCGAGGCGGGCGTCTTCATCGGCACCACGGGAATGGACTTTGTCGACCTGCAGCGCCTCGCGGGCCGCGAAGTGGAAGGCCATACGCTTTCGGGCCAGGCGCACACCATGCTGCCCAACCGCCTCTCGTATTTTTACGATCTGCATGGGCCCAGCGTGGTGGTGGATACGGCTTGCTCCAGCTCGCTCGTGTCCATTCACCGTGCAGTTGAGGCGATCCGGCAGGGGCAATGCCCGGTCGCGCTCGCAGGGGGCGTCAACCTGATCCTGAGCCCCCTCACCTCGATGGCGCTGAGCAAAAATGGCATGCTCGCGCCTGATGGCCGTTGCAAAGCCTTTGGCCAAGGCGCAGACGGTTATGCGCGCGGAGAAGGTGCCGGGCTGGTCTTGCTGAAGCCTCTTGCGGCGGCGTTGCGCGACGGCGACCTGATCCACGGCGTGATTCGCGCGACGGCCGAGAACCATGGCGGGCGCATGCATTCGTTGACAGCTCCCAACGCCGCCGCACAGGCCTCCCTCGTCCGCCGTGCGCTCCAGGCAGCGGAGCTTTCACCGCGCACCATCAGCTATCTCGAAGCCCACGGCACGGGCACTTCGCTGGGCGACCCGGTCGAGCTAAACGCCCTTCATACCGCCTTTGCCGAAACGGCCAAAACACGCGGTGAAATGCTGCCAGCGGAGCCGTTCTGCTGGCTCGGTTCCGTCAAGTCCAACATCGGACACCTGGAAGCCGCCGCTGGCATCGCCGGGCTCACCAAGATCCTGCTCTCTTTCCAGCACGAGCGCCTGCCCGCGACCCTCCACGCAGGCGAACCCAACCCGATGCTGCCTTTGGGAGAGGGCCCGTTTGCCCTGCTACAAGATGCTCAGCCTTGGCCTCGCGGTTCCGAACCCCGTCGGGCAGGGCTGAGTTCGTTCGGTTTTGGAGGAAATAACGCGCACGTCATTCTGGAGGAGCCGCCAGTCGAGCATGCCACGCATAGTGTTTCGGGGCCATTTGTCTTTGTCTTTTCAGCGCAGAAGGAAGAGCGCCTGAGCGAGTGGCTGGCGACCTTTGTGGCCTGGCTCGAACGTAACGAAGTCCCGCTCGACCGTGTGGCCTGGACCTTGCAATGCGGTCGCGAAGCGATGGCCTCCCGGCTCGCGCTGGTCGCCGCCGACAAGAGCGAACTGATCGCCGCGCTGCGTGCCCAGCTGGCAGGGCGGGGGAATGGCAAGTGCTTCGTCTCGGGCGCAGCGGCCACGATCGCCGACCAGAAACTAAAAACCGCCTTGGAAAACCGCGCTGGGTCGGCCCTGGCACGCGCCTGGGCCTCCGGTTCCAAGGTCGACTGGGCGCAGCTCTACGTGCAGCCGCCTCGTCGAGTGCGTTTGCCGGGTTATGCCTTTGCCCCCAGCGCATTCCCGTTGCCACGCCTCATCCGCAACAAAGCAGGATCCTCCCTTGCCGCGCTGATCGACTCCCGCACCGAGGAGCGCGATGTGATCACCTTCCACCGCACGTTGAGGGCCGACGAGTTTTTCCTCGCCGAGCACCTGGTGCACGAGGTCGCGGTATTGCCGGGCGTGGTCGGCTTGGAGATGGTGCGCCAAGCCGCGTCGTTGGCTGAGCCTGATAGTATACCCACCGGCTTGCGCAATGTCGTATGGATGCAACCAATAGAGATCCAGCCTGGGCAGGCACAAACGGTGCAGATCCGGTTTCAACGCCCTGCTGGTGAGCGCGCAGGCGCATTTACCGTTGAAACCGCCAATGGTCTCCGCCACGCCCAAGGCCGTGCCATTTTTGGTGCCGTAGAGACCGTTCCCGCGCTCGATCTAGCGGCGATCCGCACCCGCTGCAAACACGGCCTGACCCGCGCCAAGGTCGAAGCGACATTCACAGCTCGCGGCTTCGGCTATGGGCCGACTTTCCGCCCCATCGAGGCGCTCTATTACAGCGAAACGGAAGCCCTCGCCGAGCTGCACCTGCCGGCTTCTCGCGCAGACGATGGCGATGCCTATGTCCTGCACCCGGCGTTACTTGAAGGGGCGCTGCAGGCCGCGCTCGGCCCGCTGGGGCACCGTCGTGAAGACTCTTACCTGCCGTATTCGCTGGGTGAGCTGCGCTTGCATGCTCGCCTGTTTGCCCCGCGTGCGTGGGCTCATGTGCAGTGCCCGCCCGCCAGCGACAGCAACGGCCTGCGTCGCCTCCAGATCACTGTCTGTGACGAAGCGGGGCGCGTCCTGGTCGAGCTGCGCGACTATCTCGTGCGCCCCATCCGCTCCGCCACCGCTTCCGCATCGTTGCGGCAAGTGTATTTCGGGCCCGTCTGGCGGGCTCTGGCGGCGAGGGCAGGGGAGCTTGACGGGCCTGTTTTAGTCCTCAGTGGCGAGCCGGCTCCAGTGCTGCCTGATGGCATCCACCTCCGGCCAGCGGCGGCCTTTGCGCAGAGGGCGCCCAACGCGTTTACCCTCGACCCGACTTCGTGCGAACAGTGGCGACAACTCTTTGCCGCGCTGCGAGCACAGCCTGCCGCACTGGTCAGCCTGCTGCCGTTGGAAACGCCCATCGGCACCGGTATCGATGAGCAGTTGGATGTCGGCTATGCCGCGCTTTTTGCTGCGGCTCAAGCCTGTTGGGAAGCCGCCAAAGTCCGGCCGATCCGCCTCCTGACCCTTGCGCCAGACGCCTCCGTGCCCGCCTCTCATGCCTTGGCTGCGTTCGCCCGCTCGCTGCGTCAGGAGCACCCAGGCTTGCAGGCCTCACTCTGCCGCACAGGGGATTTCAAATCCTCCGCCCTCGCCGGATTACTCCCTGCCGAGCTTGCGGATAAGGAATCGGTGGAAGTCGCCTATCGTAAAGGGGAACGCTTCATCGCAGGGCTCGAAGCGTTCACGCCAAGCGCCGACCCGTCGCCCAGCTTCCGTGCCGGGCAGCACTGGCTCATCACCGGCGGTAACGGCAAGCTAGCGCATATCTTTGCCCGCGAGGCGCTGGCCCATAGCGCGCGGGTGAGCCTGCTCGGCCGTTCCACCGCTTCGGCCGCCACGCAAGCTCTTGTGGACGAGCACGCTGCCGCCGCCTACAGGGTGGCCGATGTTGCCGACGATGCTGCCTTGGCGACCGCTTTAGCTGCCGCGCGGGCCGAATTCGGGCCCCTCCATGGCGTGATACACGCGGCCGGTCGCATCGACGATGCCCTGCTGCACGACAAGGCGCCGGAAGCGACCCTTGCGGTGTTGCGTCCGAAGGTGCAAGGCGCCCTCGCTCTCGACCGCCAGACGCGCAAAGACCCATTGGAGGCGTTCGTCCTGTTCTCTTCGGTATCTTCCGCGCGTGGGGCCGCCGGGCAGTGCGATTACGCCTTTGCCAACGGATTCCTCGATGCTTTCTCCATCGCGCGCAACGAGCAGGTCGAGGCTGGCCGCCGCGCCGGAAAAACCCGGTCGCTGCAATGGCCGTTGTGGGCCGAAGGCGGCATGTCTCTGCCCCCCGCGCAGCAAAAGCTGCTCGCGACCACCATGGGCATCGCACCCCTTACGACGACCGGTGGCTTGCGCGCCTTCAAGACCCTCATGGCCAGCACGCAGCCCGTTGCGCTCGTGCTCGAAGGGCCCGATCCGCACCTGCCTGAAGCCAAGGCAGCTACGGCGAAAACCGTCGCACTCGAAACGCCAACGCCATCGACTCCCCCCACGGTGCCAATGGCCTTTTTTGCTGCGTTGAAGAGCCAGGCCGCCGAGGTTTTACGTATCGACGAAGCGGAGGTCGCGCTGGAAGACAACCTGGGTGAATTGGGCTTCGACTCGATCACCAACGTCGAATTTGCCAACTGGCTCAACGAGCGTTTTGGGCTGGAAGTGACCCCCGTGCTCTTCTTCGAATACGCAACGCTGCAAGCCGTCGGCGAGGCTCTTTGGCAAGATCATCGTGCGGCTCTCGCGGCCCATTTTGCGCCGGTCTCCGCTCCGGAAACCGCTGCGGTCCAGTCAAACCATGCCGCGCCGGAAACGCGGCCTCCTACCGCCGCGTGGCCGGAGCAGGCCGTGGCGGTGATCGGGATGGCCGCACGACTGCCGCAATCCGATTCTCTGGAAGCGTTCTGGCAGCACCTTCTCCATGGCGACGATCTGATCACGGATATCCCATCGGACCGTTGGGACTGGCGTTCGATTCATGGTGATCCAGTGCGCGAGCCGGGCCGTGCGGCCTCGCACTGGGGCGCATTTCTACCAGATGCCGCCCGTTTCGACGCCGCCTTCTTCGGGATCTCGGCCCGTGAAGCCCAGTTGATGGATCCGCAACAGCGTCTGGCGCTGGAATGCGTCTGGCATGCGATCGAAAACGCGGGTTACCGCCCTTCGAGCCTGCGGGGCAGCCGCACCGGCCTCTATCTTGGCGTAACCAATACCGACTACACCGACGAGTTGCGGACGCGTCTGGGCGAGCGGATGGAGTTCCTTTACGACACGGGCAATGGCCACGCCTTCCTGGCCAACCGGATCTCGCACCGGCTCGACCTGCGGGGCCCGAGCGAACCGGTCGACACCCTTTGCTCCAGTTCGTTGGTCGCGATCCACCGCGCGGTTAATAACTTGCTACGTGGCGAATGTGAGATGGCGCTGGCGGGCGGCGTAAGTGTCATTGCGAGCCCGCGCCTCAACGTCAGCTTTGGCAGCGCACAGATGCTGGCCTCCGATGGCCGCTGCAAGACTTTCGATGCGCACGCGGATGGTTTTGTGCGGGGCGAAGGCGCGGGGGTGTTGCTGCTCAAGCCCTTGGCCCAGGCGCTGCGCGATGGCGACCCTGTGCTGGCGGTGATCCGGGGTACTGCCGTCAATCATGGCGGAAACACGGCCTCGCTCACCACTCCCAACGCGCAGGCGCAACGCGATTTGCTTGTGGATGCCTACCGCCGAGCCCAAGTAGATCCGGCCACCATTGGCTACGTCGAAACCCACGGCACCGGGACGGCGCTGGGCGATCCGATCGAGGTCAACGGCCTGAAAAAGGCCTTTGCCCAGTCCGCGCAAGGCCCGCTGCCCGCCGGTTACTGTGCGCTGGGCGCACTCAAGACCAACATGGGGCACTTGGAAGCCGCCGCCGGGATTGCGGGTGTGATCAAGACGATCCTGGCCCTGCAGCACGGAGTGATCCCGCCCAACCTGCATCTGGAGCACGAAAACCCGCACCTCCAGCTCGCGGGCAGCCCGTTTTACCTGCCGCGTCAGGCGACCCCTTGGCCGCGGCTGGAGCAACCTCGCCGCGCAGGTGTCAGCTCCTTCGGGGCCGGTGGCGTCAACGCGCATGTCGTGCTGGAATCTTACGATGCAGAGCCAATGCCAACGCCTGTCGCGGGCCCGGAGCTGTTCGTCTGGTCGGCCCGCACCGAAACGGCTCTCGAAGCCCAGCTTGCAGCGTTTGCAGACCACCTCGAAGCACTGGAAGAGCGTTTCGCTTTCGCGGATGCTGCGGCCACTTTGCGCCAAGGTCGCGACGTTTTCGCGTGTCGCGCGGCCCTCGTCGCCGTTGATGTTGCCGATTTTAGCCGCCGCCTGCGCACGCAACAGGGCCTCCTGCGCGGCACGGTGGCAAAGCCCTCGAAGAGCACCGCCAATTGGCCGAAGATTCCTACCCACGAGACATTGGAATCGCTCGCGCGTGATTGGACCGAAGGCCGCTTCAGCAACTGGCCCGACGAGCAGGGCACATGGCGAAGGATCGCGCTGCCCGGGTATGTGTTTGACGCCACTCGCTTCTGGCTGCCCGAGGCCAAGGCGACACCGCCCACGCGCCCGGTCGGTCTGCTGGCCGGGGCGAGCCGCCAGGGTAATGTTTTTCAGCTGCACTTGCATGGCGATCACCCCTTTCTGCGCGACCACGAGATCGGCGGGCAACGGTTGCTGCCAGGTATGGCCTCTCTCGGTTTGGCGGTCGAAGCCCTGCGCGAGACCGAGCATCCGGTGCACTCGCTTCGTCGGATTGCCTTCCTGCGTCCGCTCATTGCCGGTGCCACCGGGCTGGATATCTCCGTTGCCCTGCACGACGATGGTTTTACGGTTGAGGCGGAGCGCGAAACCGGGGTTCGGGCAATGGCCAGCGACACTGCTTTCACGCCGGAGCGCCTCGATTTGGAGCCCCTGCTGGTGCGTGCGAGCGAGCAGCTCGAAGCCGAGGCCTTCTATGCCCAGCTCTCCTCGGCCGGCATGCACTATGGGCCTGGTTTACGCAGCGTAAGACGCGTCTGGCGCAGTCGAGACGAATGCCTCGCCCAACTCATTTCGCCGCCCGCCGCGTTTGCTGCTGAAGCTACCTTGCCACCCGCCATTTTCGACGGCGCGCTGCAGGCGATTGCAGGCGTGCATGCGGCCGAGGGCGGTGCCTTGGTTCCGTTCTCGATCGAGCACTTCCAGTGGTCGGGTGAACCTTTGCGCGAAGCCTATGTGCACGTGCAACGCGAGACGACCGAAGGCACGACGCCGCACTTCACGATCCGCATTGCCGACCGCGAAGGCAACGTCCGCGCACGGTTGGAAGGCGTTGCGGTGCGCCCGCAAAAACCGACCCCTGTTCCACGCTTTTTTGTCCCGCGCCCGCATCCGATAGAGACGGCTCCGCGTCGCCTCGCTGCAGAAGCCGTCCTGCTATACCCGGAGGCTCAGCCGGCAATGGCCGAAGCGGTGCGCCAGGCCTTGCGAGCGCGGAATATTGCGGTGAGCGAAACTGCCTCGCTGACGGCAGATCTTCACCCCGAATGCGACATCTTTGCCTTTGCGCCAGCCGTAGAATCAGACGCCTTGACCGAGCGGTGGGGGCACGACCTACAGACGTTGATCGCCCGCGAAGAACCCGCGCACGTCTGCCTGCTGGCCAGTGAATCCGCTCCGGTTGTCTCGGCAATTTGGGGTGCGTTGCTGGACGCAGCCGTCGCGGAAAATCCCTTCCTGCACGGCGGCACCTGGGTATTGGCAACCGATGGAGATGCCGCTGGTTTGGCCGCCCAAATCTTAGAGGCCGATACGAGGTCGGGCCTGCTGGCCCCCGAGGGCGGCATGCGTGCGCGCCTGATTGAAGCCGAGTTGCCGGCTGCTACGGACTCTGCTTATCGCGAACGAGGCATCTACTGGATTGTCGGCGGAGCCGGTGGGCTGGGGCGCGTTCTCACCCGCCACCTGCTGGAGCACCATCGGGCGCAAGTGGTGGTGACCGGGCGTCGCGCGGAGCAGGAATTGCCGGGCGATCTCCAAGCCGAGTGGCGGGAGTTGGCTCGCGCCACCGGAGGCGAAGTCCGTTATCGCCAGGCGGCAGCCGACGACCTCGAAGCGATGACGGCCATTCACGGGCAAATAGTTGCCGACTGGGGTGCCATGCATGGCGTCTTCCACGCGCCGCTCGTGCTGGCAGATGGGGCCATGCGCAACCTGTCTTTTGAAGCACTCGACCGCGTGCTGCGGCCCAAGCTGCAAGGTGCGCGCGTACTGGCCCAGATTCTGCCGGCGCAAGGCCTCGATTTCCTCGCCTTTTTCTCCACCGTGCAGTCGTTTACCAGCGGTGCGGGGCAGGGTAACTACGTGGCTGCGAGCCGCGCCCAAGACGCCGTTGCCGCCAGCCTCCGCGAGCAGATGGCCTATCCGGTGCAGACGATCCACTGGGGCTATTGGGGCGAAGCTGGCGCGGTGGCGACCACCGATTACCGCCGCCGACTCACCGCCCAAGGAGTCGAGCCGATCACCAACCATGCCGGTATGGTCGCCCTGGAGCGAGTACTGGCTTCCCGGCTCCCTGCGGTGGCTGTCTACGCTGGTAACGAGGCTGCACGGGCCGCCATTGGTGTGCTGCCCGACCGGAAGCTGGTCCAGCTGGGCGACATCGCGACTTTGCCCGCCTCCGCAGCTTTCCCGCTCGCCTCCGCAGATCGTGCACTGACGGATTACCTGCAAGCTTTCTCGCGCCTGGAAACATGGGGAGTGGCTCGCGCACAAGCTGATATCCGGAATGTCGATCTCGTCGCGGTAGCTCCGGAGCAACGCCGCCTGCATGCCGCCCTTTCACGTCTGACGGTGGGCGACACGCTGGCCGGTGGTGATCTCAAAGCCCTGCTGGCCGATTACCCCGCCTTACGCCCGGCTGCCCGACTGCTGGAGCGCTGCGTCGAGGCCCTGCCGGCCATTCTGCGCGGCGAAGAGCGCGCGACGGATGTCATATTCCCCGAGGGCAAGCTCGATCTCGTGGAGGCGATCTATCGCGAGCATCCACGCGCTCGCTGGTGCAACGATCGCCTCGCGACTGCCCTGACTGCGCTCGTCCCGAAAGGCCGTCCTTCACTGCGTATCCTGGAAGTCGGAGCCGGCTCAGGAGGCACTACGGATACGCTCCTTCCGCTGCTGGAGCGCTTGGGCATCGAGGCCGAATATGTCTATACCGACCTTTCGCCCGCCTTCCTGGAGTATGGCCGCCGCACGTTCGGCCATTACGCTGGGTTGCGTTGCTGCCGCCTGAACATTGAGGAGCCGATCCCTCCAGAGCACCTTGCGCGCTACGACCTTGTGGTGGCGACCAATGTCCTGCACGCCACACGCCGCCTCGACGAAACGCTCGAGCACGTGCACGCCCTGTTGCGCTCCGGCGGTTGGCTCTTGCTCAACGAGCTGACGCAGGCTCATGCCTACGACACACTCACCTTTGGGCTGCTCGGCGGCTGGTGGCGCTTTGAAGATAGGCGCCTGCCCGATGCGCCCATCGCCTCTTCCCAACTCTGGCAGCGTCTCTTGGCCGCCCGAGGTTTCGAGGCCCATTCCTTGGGTGGCGAAGCTTATGGGCAGACCGTTTTTGCGGCACGTGCCGATGGCCTGCGCGACGCCTCGACCACTCTGACTGCTGCGCCGTCGCCGACCGTCGCCGCTACCTCCGAACTTTCCGAAGAGAACGCCATGAACCAGATCGAAGCCGAAATCCGGGCCGCCTTGGCCGAACTCCTCGGGCCCGAAGCCGCTACCGTCGACGCGCAAACGGCATTCTCGGAATACGGGGTGGATTCCATCAGCGGCGTGTCACTGGTCTACCGCCTCAACGATACCTTCGGTCTCAAGCTCAAGACGACGGTCCTCTTCGACTATCCCAACCTGGCCGCACTGACAACCCACGTGGCCGAGAAATCGCCGCGTGCACCGCAAGCGCCAACCCCCGTGCCCCAGGCGGTCGCCGTGCCATTGGCGGCGCCGGCTACCCCGGTGGTCGCGAGTCGGTCCACGCCCATTTTCGACGATCCGATACTGCTGACAGGCGCTCGTCCGGCGGCTTGGCGAATCCATGGCCCCGGTGGTGTCGACGGCCTCGCGCTCGAACCGCTAGAACTGCACCCGCCGGCAGACCACGAAGTGCGGGTGCGCGTAACGGCCTGCGCGCTCAACTTCGGCGACTTGCTGGCCACGAAAGGTCTTTACCCCGCCATGCCCGCCTATCCCTTCACGCCCGGCTTTGAAGTCGCGGGCGAGGTGGAGGCCGTGGGCTCGGCAGTCAGCGATTTTTCACCCGGCGACCGCGTGTTTGGACTCACTTCCAGCCACCTCGGCGGCCACGCAACCCATGTGGTGACGGAGGCTCGCCTGCTGCGCCTTTTGCCTGATGGCATTTCCGCCGAAGAAGCCGTTGCCTTGCCGGTCGCGTTCCTCACTGCGCATCATGCTTTTTCAGCTGCCCGTTTGGGCGCAGGCGAGCGCGTGCTGATCCAGACCGCCGCAGGCGGGGTTGGGCTGCTGGCAGTGCAATTGGCCCAGGCCGCAGGCGCAGAGATTTTCGCCACCGCTGGCAGCGCGGAGAAGCTCGAATATCTCCGTCGTTTAGGCGTACCATACGTCATCAATTACCGCACGGAAGACTTCGCCGCCCGCATACGCGAATTGACTGGCGGCGAGGGCGTCGACGTGGTGTTGAACACGCTGAGCGGCGGGGCGATCCAGCAGGGGCTCAACCTCCTGCGCCCGGGCGGTCGCTATCTGGAAATCGCGCTCGCGGGGCTGAAAGGGGCGAAGGGCCTTGACCTCTCACGCTGGCTCGAAAACCAGGAGTTCCACAGCATCAATATCGCGACCCTGATCGCCCGCCAACCGGAGTTGCTCGCGCGCTACCTCGACGAGATGGTTGCGGCACTGGAGCGAGGCAAAGTGCGGGCGACGGTGGGCAAGAGCTTTGCCTGGAGCGAGCTGCGCTCGGCCTACCGCTGGTTGGAGTCGCGCCAGAGTATCGGCAAAGCGGTTGTGCGCGTGACATCGCAGTCGGTGACGGTGCAGGAGCCCGAGCGCTTCGAGGTGGCCATCGTCGGTTACTCGGCTCAATTCCCGGGCGCGGCCGATGCGACGGAATTCTGGGCCAACCTCGCGGCGGGCAAATCGTCGATCACCGAAGTCCCGGCGGGCCGCTGGGATCTCTCGCACTACGATCCCGACCCGCATCGCCTCGACAAGACACACAGCAAGTGGGGCGGCTTCCTCGACGGTATCGACCAGTTCGACCCGAAGTTCTTCAACCTCTCGATGAAGGAGGCCAGCCTGTCCGACCCCCAGCAGCGTCTCTTCCTCGAGCATAGCTGGAAGGCACTGGAGCATGCGGGCTATGCGGGTATCGAGCGGCCTGTCTGTGGCGTGTTTGCAGGCACCTGCGGCGGTGATTACGAGCGGTTGCTGCGCCAGCATGGCATTCCGCGTGAGGCCCAAAGCTTCTGGGGTAACGACGACAGCATCCTGGCCTCGCGTATCGCCTATTTCCTCGACCTGAAGGGTCCGGCAGTCTCTATCGACACAGCCTGCTCTTCCTCGCTCGTCGCGCTCCATCAGGCTTGTCAGAGCCTGCGCACGGGCGATTGCGAAATGGCGCTGGCCGGGGGCGTGTTTGTGCGCACCACTGAGCATTTCTACATCCTCTGCAGCAATGCGGGCATGATCGCCGCTGGGCCGGAGTGCCGCGCCTTTGGAGCCGATGCCGCTGGCTTTGTGCCCGGGGAGGGTGTAGGCGTGCTCGTGCTCAAGCCGCTGGCCGACGCCCGTCGCGCTGGGGATACGATTTACGGCGTCGTCAAAGGCAGTGCGATCAATCAGGACGGCCGCACCAACGGCATCACGGCTCCCAGCGCGCGCTCCCAAGCCGCCGTCGAACGGCTGGCCTACGAACGAGCCGGGATCGACGCACGCCAGCTCTCCTATATCGAGGCGCATGGCACCGGCACCGAACTGGGCGATCCGATCGAGGTCGAAGGCCTCAACCAAGCCTTTGCTGCCGATACCCGCGACCGCCAGTTTTGCGCGCTCGGCTCGATCAAAACCAACATCGGGCACACCAGCGCCGCCGCCGGGGTCGCGGGCGTGCTCAAGGTGCTGCTCGCCCTAGAGCACAGCCAGCTGCCACCTTCGTTGCATTGCGCGCGCGAAAATCCGCACATCGACTTTGCCGACAGCCCCTTCTTTATGAGCCGTGAGCTGCGGGCGTGGCCGGCGCGCGCAGACCAGCCGCGCTTGGCCGGGGTCAGCTCGTTTGGCTTTAGTGGCACGAATGCCCACGTCGTGCTGGCCGAGGCACCTGCGCTGCGCTCGACAGCTTCCCGGTCGGCGGTTTACCCAGTTGTCGTTTCGGCCAAGACGCCCGCCGCGTTGGAGGCGCTTTGCCGCTCGCTGGCCGAAGCCTTGCAAACGACGACTGCTTCGTTGGCCGATGTAGCGGGCACGCTTGCGCTCGGTCGCCAGCCATTCGCTCATCGCCGCGCTTTCGTCGCGTGCGATTTGGCTGATCTCGTTGCCCAACTACGCCAAAGCACTGGCATTGCCGCAGGTGATGCGCTTTCGAAGGCTCAGGTCACACGCTACCTGGCCGAGTTGAAAGCCGCGCGGACGACGGCCTCCGCCGAGGTTGCTGCGCGTGCGGTAGCCGCTCATTTCGCTGCTGGCGGATCGGTTGCGTGGGATAGCCTCTTTGTGCGCGGCAGCTTCCGCCGAATCTCCTTACCCGGGCACCCGCTAGAAAAGGTTCGCTGCTGGGTGAGTGGCTCAACGCCTACGCCCTCCATGCCCGCGCCTTTGCCGGTCGTGGAGACCAAGCCAGCCATCGCCCCCGCTGCCAATGCCGAAGCAGCGCTCTGCGCCGCCTTGGCCGAGGTCGCCTATCTGGAAGCAGAGGCGGTCGATCTGGATGCCTCGTTCGAAGAGTTCGGCCTCGATTCGATCATGCTCGTCGAGCTGCAAGACCGATTGACGGGCCAGTTCGAGGGCCTGACGAAGAGCGCCTTCCTCGAAGCCGCCACGCCGCGCGAGCTGCTCGCCCTGTTGACGCCCAACGCTTCGATGCCGCCAGGATCGGCACCCGCGGCAGTCACGCCGCCAGAGCCCACCCAAGACGACCGTGTCGCCATCATCGGCATGGCGGGCATGTTCCCCGGCGCGGTCAACCTCGAAGCCTTTGCCGCGAATCTTCGTGCCGGAACGCACGCGATCAGCGACGTTCCCATGTTGCGTTGGGACGCTGCCGCACAGGGTGAAAGCGTCTACTGCCGCCAGGGTGGTTTCGTGGACGGCGTCGAGCTGTTCGACCCGTATTTCTTCAAGCTGACGCCCGCCGAGGCGCGCCGCATGCCGCCCGAGGAGCGTCTGCTGCTGGAAAAAGCAGCCGAAGCCATCGCCCATGCCGGTTACAGCCCGGACGATTGGCGCGGCCAAAAGGTCGGCGTCTTTACCGGCCAGACGACGAACACCTATTCACTGCGTGGCGGGCATACCGACCCCTCGACCTACCGCCTCGCCAACCGTATTTCGTGGTTCTGGGACTGGCGGGGGCCGAGCCTGAACGTCGATACGGCGTGCTCTTCGACCCTCGTCGCCCTCGACCTTGCCTGTCGCAGCCTGCAGCGCGGCGAATGCCCTGCGGCACTGGTCGGTGCGGCCAATCTTTACCTGCACCCCGCCAAATACGCCCTCATGTGCCAGCACCGCATGATCGCAACGACGGCGGCGGACGGTATTTTCGGGCGCGGTGGCACCGGCTTCATGCCAGGGGAGGCCGTCGGCGCACTGCTGCTCAAACCACTTTCGGCTGCGCTGCGCGATGGCGACCGCGTGCTGGGCGTCGTGCGGGCGACCGCGACGGCGCACAAGGGCAGGGGAGGCAACGCCTTCGTTTTGCCCTCACCGGAGGGGCAGGCCGCCTTGCTACGCGAAGTATTGGCCGAAGCCCGACTTGAGGCGGACGCGATTGGCTATATCGAAGCACAGGCCATCGGTTCCGAATTGGCTGACGAGGCGGAATGGACGGCGCTGCGCAAGGTCTTCGGCGAAGTGAATCAGCCCGTTACATTGGGCTCGCTCAAGCCGCGGATTGGCCATGCCGAGGCTGCTTCCGGGCTGGCGCAAGTCGCAAAAATCCTCGCTCAGTTTGCTGAAAATGTAATTTTCCCGACTGCCTTGGCTCGGGATGCAAACCCGGCTCTCGACTTGGCGAACGGACCGTTCGAAATAGCTTCGGCGGTCCAACCGTGGCCGACGAACCGCGCCCACGCGCTGCTCGCCAGCTTTGGTGCGGGTGGCAGCGAAGCCGCCGTGGTGCTGGAGCGCTTCATCGACCCTCGCCCGACCGAGCAGGTTCGCGCGCCCTTGGCCCCACCCGTTTTTGAGCGCATCCGCTGCTGGACCGATGAAACGCCCGCCGCCGAAGCCGCTTTGGCTGAGGTCGTAGAGCCTAAGGAGGGTGACGTCGGCAGCTATTACAACATTGTCGCGACCGATGCCGAGCGCACGATCAGCGACAAGGAGATTTACCTGACGTTTGCGCCGTTTGCGGAGCGTCGCCCTGGCTTTGCCTGGCTCAAGGCTTCCTTCCAGCCCGAGACTTGCCCGGAGGCCGTGGCCATGATGCACGAGAAGCAAAAGGAGATGCGGCGCGTGCTCTTCCGCCATGTCGATTTTAGCCAAGTGGGTGGCGTGATGGATCTCGGTTGCGGCTTCGCGACCGACCTCATCCAGATCGGTCGTCACCATCCGCAAACGATTGGCAATGGCTACACCTTGTCCTCACGCCAGGCCCAGTTGGCGAACCAGCGGATCGCCAAGGCGGGACTCGGTGAGCGCTTCCAGGTCTTCTGCCGCGACAGCTCGAAAGACGAACTGCCAGCGGTTTACGATCTGATCATCGCCTTCGAAGTAACGGTCCATATCGCAAATAAGGACGGAGTCTTCGGCAACGCCGCCCGACACCTGAGCGAAGGCGGCTGGATGGTACTGGCCGACGTGATCAGCAACACTGCCGCCGAAGTCGACGCCGCGCACCTCGGCCAATATACCAATACGCAGGAGCAATACAGCCGCATTCTAGCCCGTCATGGGCTGGAGCTGGCCTGCTGCGTCGAGGCCGGCAAAGAGCTGGGCAACTTCATGCACGACCCGGCCTTTGAGGATAACCTCGACGAGCTGAGCCGCCTGCAGCCGGAGATGTGCGGCGCGGAAGTGGAGCATCGAGGCTGGCACCGCTTTGGCCTGCTGCTCGACCGCGGTCTGATGCGCTATTCGCTGCTGACCGTGCGCCGCGCCTATGGGACCGAAAACGAACTTTTCGCGCGCAACCAAGCTGCGTTTGCCCGCTCGCTGACCTATTCGCAGTGGATCGCCCAGCATCCCGAGTTCGTGCATGACACCCCGGCGCAGGTCGTTGACACCGGATCCGCGTTGGAACAGCTGCATGCGCTGGCGGCCAAGGCATTCGAGATGGACCCTGCCCGGATCGACGCCGACGCCCGCTTTGTAGATTACGGGGTAGATTCGCTGATGGGGCTGCTGTTTGTCGAAGAGGTCAACCGCGCGCTGGGCCTCAAGCTGCCGATGCGCGTCGTTTACGACCACTCCAGCCTGCGCGATCTTGCGGCTCATCTGCTCAAACAGCACCCGACCGCATTCGCCTCCCAAAAGCCCGCACCAGCCGGCCCTCTGCAGGTCAAACCAGCCACCGTCGTGGCGGAGCGTGCCGCGCCGATGGCGGAAGCCTCGGATGACGCGGTGGCAGTGATCGGCATGGCCGGGCGCTTCCCCGGTGCTCACAATGTCGCATGCCTGTGGGAAAACCTGTGCGCAGGGGTCGACTCCGTGACGGAGGTGCCCGCGAGTCGCTGGGATGCCCAACGCTTCTTTTCACCGCAGCCACAGCCCGGGAAAACAATCGGTAAATGGGGCGGCTTCCTTGAAGGCGTGGAGCATTTCGACCCGCTTTTCTTCCACATCTCGCCTGCCGAGGCAGAGGTGATGGACCCGCAGCAGAGACTTTTTCTGCAGACTGCGTGGCACGCGTTGGAAGATGCGGGCCTGCCAGGAGAGCGCCTGGCTCATGAGCGTTGCGGCGTTTTTGCAGGGGTGCTCAATAACGACTATCAGCGCCTGATCGAACGCGCCGGTGACGACCGACGCAACCAAAGCATGTTGGGGGTCGCACAGTCTATCCTCGCCGCCCGCATCGCCTATTTCCTTAACCTGAAAGGGGCGGCGCTCACGGTCGATACCGCCTGCTCGTCATCGCTGGTCGCAATCCACCTCGCCTGCCGCAGCTTGTTGACTGGCGAAAGTCGCATGGCTTTGGCCGGCGGCGTCACGCTCTACCTCGACGAGGTTCCGTTCCTTTCCATGAGCGCAGCTGGCATGCTGGCCCCTGGTGGACGCTGTCGCCCGTTTGATGCCCGGGCAGATGGCATCGTACCGGGTGAGGCGGTGGGCGTGGTGGTGCTCAAGCGCTTGCAGGACGCGCTGGCCGACGGCGACCGCATCCACGGCGTGATCCGTGCGAGCGGCATGAATCAGGACGGCAAGACCAACGGCATCACAGCCCCCAGCGCAGCGTCCCAGGCCGAGTTGCTCCGCGAAGTCTATACACGCGCGGGCATATCGCCGCGTTCCATCGGCCTGATCGAGGCCCACGGCACCGGCACCGCTCTCGGCGATCCGATCGAGGTGGCGGCATTGACCGAAGCCTTTTCGCCTGCGACCCACGACCGTCGCTTCTGCGCCCTCGGCTCGATCAAGAGTAACCTCGGCCATACCAGCGCCGCCGCCGGAGTCTGCGGCCTCATCAAGGCGCTGCTCTGTCTGCACCATGGGAAGATCCCGCCCTCATTACACTACGAGCGCGACAACCCGCACGCGCCCCTTGCCGAGACGCCTTTCTACGTGCCAGCGGTGCTCACGCCATGGGCACAAGGTAGCGAGCTACGCCGGGCGGCAATCAGCTCTTTCGGCTTTAGTGGCACGAATTGCCACCTTGTGCTGGAAGAGGCTCCCAAAGCTTCCCGGAGCGCCTCGGTGCAAAGCTCGCAAGCCTGCCTGTTCTCCGCCCGCACTGAGGCGAGCCTGCGCGATTTCGTGCGCGAGGTGGCCCGTTTTCTGGACATAAACGAGGTGCCGTTTGCCGACCTCGTGCATACGCTCCAGCACGGGCGCCAGCATTTCCGCGAACGCCTTGCGGTAGTGGCCGCCAATCCTGATGCCTTGCGCCAGCAACTGCATGCGTGGCTAGCGGGCCAATCGTCGAACTGCCACCGTGGCCAAGTGCAACCTGGCTCAGCTGCCGCCGCGAACACGGTTGAAGGGCAGGCTCGGGCGTGGGTGCACGGCGCGCCCATCACTTGGCCGAAGCTGGGCCGCATCGTCAGTCTGCCGGGCTACGCCTTTGCCCGCGAACGCTGCTGGATCGTCCCCGTCAAGGATGAGCCGCTGATCGTTCACGCCAGCGATCCGCTCGTGCGCGACCACGTAATCGACGGCACTCCGATCCTCCCCGGCGTCGGCTTTTTGGGCTTGGTGGTGAAGGGCCCCACCGCCTGGGCCGAAGTAGCCTGGCTGCGCCCGCTGGCGGTCAAAGGACCAGTCCCGCTCGAACGCGTGGAAATCGGCGACGTCCTTGCCCTGCGACGCGACGACGAGACCCTCTTTGAACTACGACGCGCAGAGAACACGGCCCATCCGTCGCCCGAGGCGTTGAGCGCCATCCAGTCTCGTTGCTTGCAAACCCTGGTGGTCGCGAGCCTCTATCGCGACTTTGCCGTGAGTGGCCTCGTTTTCGGGCCCAGCCTGCAGGTTGTCCAGGGGGCAACGAAGGGGCAGGGCGAGGTGCTTGGACAGCTGCAAACTTCCTCGACTTCCTCCGGTGATTTCCGCCCGGAACTGCTCGATGGCGCATTCCAGCTCGTGGCACTGCTGGAGGGTTCGGGCGCGGTAAGGATGCCGTTCGCCGCGCGTGGCTTCCGATTGTTGACTGCGATGCCAGCGCGAGTGTCGACCCATGTTCGCCGTCTGGGCGTAGACCGTTATGCGCTGGCCCTCTATACCCCCGAAGGTGGCTGTTGCCTGCAAATCGACGAGCTGACCTTGCGCCCGCCCAAGCCTACTGGCCCCGAACTGCCGCAGTGCGGCTTCAAGCCCACGTGGCAAGCACTGGAACGGCTTCCGCAACCCATAGGGTCGATCGGCCCTGCTACGGTAGCCTATCTGGGCGCAGGCGAAGCCTTTGCGCGTCAACTGTTCCCGCAGACGACGCCCATCTCCCTGGAGCAACTAAGTCTGCCGACCGACACCGCCCGCCTCATGATCGTCGCGAGCGGGGAGTCGGCTGCCTCCGATCTGGCGTGTGCGGCCGAAGCGCAGGCGATGACCCTTGCGCTTTTCCGCTTGATCAAACGCCTGCTCGCGACGGGCTGGGCGGAGCGTCCGCTCGATCTCCGTCTCGTCGTGGACCGTGCGCAGCCACTCTTCCCCAGCGAAACTCCCCGACCGGCGACTGCGGCACTGTTGGGGTTCATCCGTTCGACTGCCCGCGAATATCCGCAGTGGCGGATCCGTGCGGTCGATGCCAATTTCGACGAACCGGCGAGAGTGGTGCAGCCGCTGCTGGCGCTCGATATGCCGGCGGAGGTGCTGACACGTAGCACAGGCATCTGGACGCGCCAGTTGAGCGCTCAGCCGCTGGTTCCACCCGCCCGGCCTCTGCGTCGCCAAGGCGTTTATCTGATTGCCGGCGGCACGGGTGGGGTAGGGTTCGAAACCGCTCGCCTGCTGGCACAAGAGGCCGCCGCACGTCTGGTTTTGCTGGGGCGGCGCCCGGAAGATGCTACTATACGCGCCCAACTGGCTGAACTTGAGGCCCTTGGCGCGCGGGCGATCTATATCAGTGGTGATGTGGCCTGCGCTGTCGACTGCGCTCAGGCCGTGGAGCGCTGCCAGCGAGAATTTGGGGCGCTGCACGGCGTAGTGCAGGCCGCCTTTGTGCTCGCCGACGAGACGTTGGCACGCATGGATGAAGCGCGCCTGCTCACTTCGCTGCAGGCAAAACTGGCTGGGACGGCGGCTTTGGCCCAAGCGGTGCGCGGGCTGGCACTGGACTGGTTCCTCGTGCATTCCTCCGCCCAGAGCTTTGCCGGCACCGCTGGCCAGGCCAACTACGCTGCTGGCAGTCGTTTTCAGGACGCCCTGACGGAAGCCCTTGCTGCCGAGACGGGCTTGCCGGTGCGGATTGTCAACTGGGGGCTGTGGGGCGACGTGGGCTCCGTGGCCGGGCCGGGCTACCAAAAACGCCTCGCAACCGCCGGCATCCTGCCGATCAGCCCAGCCGAAGGGCGTGAAACGCTCCGCTGTGTCCTCGCCGGCCATGGCACGCAAACGGTGTATTTGAAGGCCGATTTGAGTATACTGACAGAGTTGGGATGCCCCGTATCAAATGAAGTTCGCCGTGCATCGGCAGAGGTGGCGGTGCCTTTATCGGCGGTTTTGAACCAGCGCATCCTGACTCTGCCGGACGAAATTGAACTGGCGCGCTACGACGAGGCCTTTGCGGCTTGGGAAGCCTGGGGGCGTCAGCAACTTTTTGATATGCTCAAGGCCTCCGGTGCATGGGCGCATGGCCCCGTGGGAGTCGAGACTTTAGCCGACCGCCTGAAGGTGGTGCCTGCCTCGCGCTCACATTTCCGTGAGCTCGTGCAAAGCCTCGTCCGGGTTGGCTTGCTTCGTGTGACCAAGGACGGCTTCGAACCTGCCGGTTTTGCTCCGGTCAACCGGCCGCAAGCCCTTGAAGCTCAAGGCCGGCTGCTCGAAGCCTGCCTGCGCGAGGCCCTGCCGATCTTGCGCGGCGAAAAACGTGCCGTAGACGTGCTCTTCCCTGGCGGCTCGATGGAGCTGGTCGAGGCGGTGTATCGCGGCAATCTGCTCTCCGACCACTATCAGGAGGCGGTGGCGCAGACGGTGCTGGCCTTTGCCCGCCAATGCTCCGGGCAGGTACGGATCCTTGAGATTGGTGCGGGCACGGGCGGCACGACCCAAGCCATTCTGCGGGCGCTGGAGCCCTTGCGCGGCCGGATCGACTACACCTATACCGACGTATCGGAGGCGTTTCTCGACCACGGGTGCCAGGTCTTTGGTGGACGCGGTATCGCTTACCGAATCTGCGATATTACGCGCTCTCCCGTCGCCCAAGGCTTTGATGCCGGCAGCTTCGATCTCGTCGTGGCCAGCAACGTCCTTCATGCCACTCCTGCCATCGAGGCGACGCTCTGCCACCTGCACTTGCTGCTGAAGCGCGGTGGCCTGATGGTCGGACAGGAGGTGACACGCCTGCGCGATTTCGCGACTTACACCTTTGGCTTTACCCCTGGCTGGTGGGCCTTTCGCGATCCTTGGCACCGGGCGTCGGGCGGCCCGCTGATCACAGATCAGCAGTGGCAAAAGCTGTTGCAGAAAAACGGCTTCAGCACGGCCCAACTGGATGCAGCCGGACTGGCGCAGGCCGACCACCGTCTCGTTCTTGGCGTGTCCAACGGCTGGATTGTGATACCTCAGCCGCGCAAGGCCCCCGCTGCCTTGCCGCCCACACCCAGAGCGCCTGCCGACTCGCCTGCGGTAGATTCGGCGCAACGCTACTTGCGCGAGATGTTGTCGCGCGCGCTGCGGATCCCAGCCCACGAGTTCGACGATCTGACGCCGGTCGAGGAATATGGGGTCGACTCTCTCGTCATCCTCAACCTCAACCGCGAGCTGCAGCAGCGCTGCCCCGGCCTACCGTCGACGCTGTTTTTTGAGTGTCCCACGCTCGCCAGCCTCGCCGCTTATCTGACGGAGCATTATCCGCAACAGTTCGCCGTCTCCCGCAAGACCCCTCCAGCAACACCGCCTCCTCCTCCCAGTCTCGAATCGCTCTTTCGCTCCAACGGTGAACTGCGTGGGCGGGTAGAGCAGCTCGACGAGGGAACGATCGATGCACTGCTGGCGCAACTCTCTCACCTCGAACCGCAGGGTAATTCATGACCGCCGCCGAAAAACGCGAAAAGCTGATCCGTTTGATCGAATCGCTGCGTGCTCCTGCCGGATCCGCGCCTTCTGGTGCGGTTGCGATTATCGGGCTGGCGGGGCGTTTTCCCGGGCCGGGCGCGAGTGGCTTGCTGGCGCTGGAGGATGGGGAGCCAGGCCGCGAAAATCAGCGCGCCTTGGGCCATTTCTGGCACAACCTCTGGGCGGGCCACGATGCGGTGACGGACATCCCGGAAGATCGTTGGGACTGGCGGGCGCACCACGAGGCG